>NZ_JBLVPS010000013.1:0-123770 GCF_048286515.1 Flavobacterium rhamnosi
CAGCGAATGTTATGGATACGCTATCTGTTGAACCTGTGATTGTAGCACCTGTACCGGAATAGGCCCAAAAGTAGCTAGTTGCATTTGCAATAGCACCAACGGAATAGGCTACAGAAGCCTGAGCCTGGCATACTGTGGAGGTGCCTGTTATAGTACCGGCAGCAGCGGGCAATGGATCGACCGTAAAAGTATCTATGCTGGTGCCGGTAACTGAACCTACAACTGAAATAGTTCCTGTTGTAGCGGTTGGAGGCACTATTGCATTAATTTCTGTATCACTAATGATAGTATAAGAAGCTGCGATACCATTAAAATTTACAGCAATTGCCCCTGTAAAATTAAACCCGGTTATGACTACAGATGCACCGGAATTGATACAGGCATTACTTGGTGTAAAGCTTGATATTGTCTGGGAAAAACTGGTACTGCTAATCAAAAAAGTAATCAAAAACAGGTAAAATATTTTTGATGTTTTTAAAACTGAAGATAAATTTATATAGAATTTAAAGTAATTTTTTTTCATGATCTCTACACTTTTAAATCAAACGATTAATATTTTTATAAAGAATACATAGAATAATCTACGATGTTCCTAGAAGCAAAATAATGTTAATTGTAGTGGTATTATTTTCAATGAAAAATGTAATCAGCCTATCGTCTTTTTTTTTATTATCGTCTTTTTAGAGTTTAATTTAAAAAAAAACAACAAGGATGATTGTAATCGGAGTACCCAAAAATAGCAGTACCTACTTCAAAATTAGCAATTTAAATTGGGTTTTTGTTAATAAGTATCTTTTTTTCGATGAAAGGATTTTATCTACCGATAAACTACTCGTTTTGTAATAAGTAAGTTTATATGTACGTTGTTTCTTAGGTTATAATCGATTTTTGACATAAAAAAAACCGCCATTTCTGACGGTTTTCTCTTTTTTTAAGTTTGCTTTTTGTGGAGTTAAGGGATAATTATTTTTTTGCTGATATCCCCATTTGTAGTCTGGATTTTTGCTATGTATACTCCTGAACTTATTTTTTTAATAGGCAATTGAATATTTTGTTGCTCTTGGTTTTCAATTTTCCAAGTGCTTATTGACTGACCGCTTATATTGAAAATAGTAACTTTTTGAACGGTTGCATCCAATGAGTTATTGTTGATCACAAGCATATTTCCATTCTGTAAATGGCTAATTTTAATAACATTTTCAGTGATGGTATTTTCCTCAGTAGCTAACGTTTTGGAAGTAAAGTGTAGTGAAAAACGATGGTTGTCTTCACCTTCTGGCACAACTACTTCAAATGTTTCATTGCGAATATCATGATAGATCCCAGTCAAATCATCGTAAATGTAAATTGCCTGTCCTGAGTCGAAATTCTCTAATTCATCAATCATGAATTTTACTTTTCCTTCGGCATCTGTTTTTACGCCAATAGGGTAGGAAGCAGCCACATCAAAAAAACCTTCTCCTGCTATTACCAGTTGATTTTCTCCATTTAACAGATACATGTCATTTGGAAAGTCATCAATATTGTAGCCATCATAACCATAATCCATTTCACTGGTTGCTTTTTCATTCATGAATCCCAACAGCACTTGTCTGTGGTAGTCATTATGAGAATTGAATCCCAGACGAATCCTTTTATAAGTATCCTTTACTACAGGGTCATTATCGTTATTATTGTAATTAGTATCGCTAACAGTTTTACTTTTTCCTGACTTGAATTTATACATAACATTAGAATTCAAAGCATCATCTTCTTTATGAAATCCTCTTTGGCTGTTCTTAAAAATTACTGGACCTGTACTTCCAATTTTTCCAATCACAAAAAAACCTTGCCCTACTGGAATAAATCGGTTCGGTATCCCTCTCGAAGGCGTTCCTGCCTGACTGATGAAATCAACACCGGCAGCTGTAGGGGCTAATCCTCCGGTTAAATTTCTTGCTGCATATCCTCCCTGATAATCGCGTAAAACATGGGTATTGTTAGTGGCATAGTGTTCCCAGAAGTACAAGGTGCCATCTATGGACGGGCTTGTGAATGCATCGATAGAAGTTAAATTGTCTGTAATAAAAGTATCAGCATCCAATGCAGATGGATACGGGTTACCTGTCAACAATAATTGATCATCACCTACAGTATTAGATGTTATTGTTCCGTTATTTGGTTTTCCGACAAAAGTATAGTTTTGAGTTCCTGATGCTGCACCACTTCCTTTCAATGTAAACCCTTGTCCGACACGCAATGGATCGGTTTCTAATATTTGGACCCAATTAGCATAATCATTTTCATAATCATCAAATTTATAAAGCCAATAACGAGCTAAACTAACAGGAGTTGTGGCAGCGCCATCGTAGCCACCTATCCAGTTAATATTTTGAGGAGTTGTTGTAGTGCCGTCTTTCAAAATACCATTGACAGTATAATTCGTATTATTGGCTAAAACGTTAATAGGACTTACCGGACTACTCCAGTAGTTATAATTGTATAAGCTGGATTGGCCTTGCTGGTCTCTTTCAATAGAACCGGAGCTGGTTTCATCTAAATCGCTCTCTGTAGTTTGAACTAACTGTGACATTCCTACTAAATCTATTTTTCCATCTAGTTTTAAGTACCAATCATTTTGTATTTTGGTGTCATTATTCATTACAATATTTTTTCCGGAATCTACCAGCATTCCTAAATCAATATTATTAGCCGTTTCGGTAATATCATGCTGTACTTTTACAATAGACCAGTCCTGATCCATAATGTCAGCCCCTCTGATTTCTTTTGTAAGACTGTTCACGGCAGCAGCAAAACTTCCGTTACGTTCCGTTAAAAAAGGCATGGGCGCCTGTTGTACATAAATATTTTTATGGTTGTATATTTTTGTTCCTGTAAGATCAATAGCTGCAGTTGTCAAATCATCAATGATGTCATTCTTGTAGTTATCCATTCTGTAATAGCGAAGCAGATTAGCAAAAGGTAAAGAAGCAGGAGACGTGGCAACATTTTTAGGAACAATTGCACCTCTAATTTGTGAACCAGTATCTTGGATTTCCTGATACACCATCCTTTGTAAGTGCGATTCGGTTAAAGCCATATTAAACACTCGTACTTCATCAATTTTTCCTTTGAAATATTTTGTATTTGTGCCTGGGTCTTTGCCTAAAGTTAGTAATGTTGCATCAGCCGATATACTTCCGGTTTTAGCTTGGGTTGCCACCAAAGCACCATTTAAGTATAATTTTATATTGGCTCCGTCATAAATTGCTGCAACATTATACCATTGTGCTACATTTAATGCTGTATCATAGGTTACAGTTGTTCCATTGACAACCGCTTCTAATTTCTTTGCGGCAGTAATTCGGATGAGAAAATTATTTTGGCCTACAATAACACCTTCAGTCGAGAATGCAGAATTTAAATCGACCCAAGCCATGAGGGAAGCACCTGTTAAACCACCAAGAAGTGCTGTGCTTTGACCATAATCGTTTCTGCCATCAAAATCTAGAAATAGTTTAGTATGTAAGTCCCGTGGAGAGCCCCATTGAGCCGTATTGGTATCAAAAGTATCCAGAATTCCATCTTTATCAATGTCAGTCGTGCCATCAATAATACCGTCGTTAGTGGTATCTAAAGTTTTATAGTCATAAATTAATATCGTATTTGCAATATCAAGCGCAGTGCCGTTCGATATCACATCGAGATAATCGGGGATTCCATCACCGTCCGTGTCTTTTAAGTAGGTAGTAGCAGGATTTACAGTTGCAGTGCCCTGTCCTAAATTCCCATATTGTGTAGTAAATGTCACTCCAGTGCCATAGTCATAGATGTCTAATATTCCGTCTCCATAACCTTCAGTTATTCCGTCTCCATTAATATCCTTACTTCTAAATGCTTCTGATTCCGGTCCATCTCCAGTACCATCTCCATTGATATCACCATCTCCATTTTGATATCCGGCAACGGCATTTGTATTTCCTGCACCAGACTCGTCCACATCAAAAAGACTGTCGTTGTCGCTATCTAAATCTATATAATTCGGAATGCCATCACCATCAGAGTCTAATGCTGGCAATGCAGCTACTGATTCACCACTGTCGTGAAGTCCATTTCCATTTGTATCGACCCAACTCACATCAATTTTTCCTTTGGCATTACTCAAATTTCCTAAGCCTGCTTCGATAACATCTTCTATACCATCATTATCTGCATCCAAATCAAACATATCTGCAACTCCATCATTATCTAAATCACATAGAGTTTGTGAAATTAGAATGTCATCCAGTGCAAGGTCATTACCGCCACCACCGGGAGCGTTATTTTTAAAACGAATCGTAAATGCATTTACATTTCCTAAATTGACGCTAGTGGTGAATTGTTTCCAAACTCCTTGAGCGCAAGTGTTATCTGTGGTGCTTCCGGAACATCTGCCAATATCACCCGTGTTGTAAGTCGTAAGAAGATTGTTTGATAAATCATAAAATTCTACTGTTACATTGGGTAAAATGGAATTAGGGAAAGTAGATGCTGCCATAATGTTTAATACCCAGAAACTATAGGTTATGGGTAGGTTTGACAAGACTCCGGTAATAGTTGTTTCATAAAATGTGCCGGGAGTAAAACTGGCATTAAAAACAGCCATCCTTCCATCAGTATCTCCTATTGTATGATCTTGCCCATTGTACCAGGCTAGATCGCCATGAATATTGTCGGGATCAGAACTTAGTGTCCCCGTTATTTTAGAGACTACCGTGTATTCACCATCATCAAGTATTTTTGTTGATTGTGAAGGACATTCTGTCGTATTACTTCCTACAATTCCGTCTTCATAACAATAGGTTGTTGTAGCATTGTAGGCAGCTGTAAAACTTGAAGTTCGTCCTGTTCCTGTGCCAAAGCTTTCATTTAAGAATTTGTAATCTACTTTATGACCATTTGAGCTGTTGCAGTTTGCCTCCTCAGTGGCATCTAAGATGCCGTCGTTATCATCATCAATGTCAAAATTGTCATAAACACCATCTCCGTCGCTATCAAAAAAGGTTTGGATTCCAGTTCCTTGGATGGAAAAATCATAAGGGTTCTCATTACTGTCATTGTTTACAATTGAAATAGCAGCGGTTTTTACACCTAAAGAACTAGGATCAAAGCTAATAGAAAATATAGAACTACCCCCTGCAACAATTGAAGCACTCGGACTTGTTGTAACGGTGAAGTCACTTGCATTAGTTCCAGAAATAGTAATAGCTCCAATGGTTAAGGTTGCATTCCCCGTATTTTGAATGGTATATGTTTTTGTAATGATTCCCGTACTGGTTTCCATTGATCCAAAACTTGTCCAATCTGTGCCGCTTGGAGTTGCATCTCCATCAACAATTGAAGTAGCATTTCCTCGAATATTTATTTCTTGTGGTGTTATCACGGTTGCTACCACCGCGGTTCTTGATAAAGAGGTGCACGAACCATTATTTGTTTCTACGTAATAAGTTGTTGTTGTTGCTATACTTGGCGTAGTAAAACTGGTTCCTGTTCCTAAAGCAGTTCCGTCGACACTAGCGGTAAACCAAGAAATGGTTCCTGCAGATGCCGTTGCTCCCAATGTTACTGTCCCTGTCCCTACTGTAGACCCGGGTGTAGTCCCGGTAATTGTAGGAATAGCTGTTACGGTTACACTTGCCGTATTATTTGTGCTAATTGTTGAATTGCAATAGTTTGGAGACGATCCTCCACTAGCAAGATTAGTGATTGTTATCGTAGTTGAGCCCGAATTTGGCAATGCACTTGTGGTGAAACTTCCTGAACCCGCTGTTGCAACCGTCATGCTTGCTGTATTTCCTGTTGCTGTATTTCCTCCTGATAAGCTATAAGTAACAGTATAGGTTCCAATAGGTAATCCTGCTGCCGATGAAGTAACGGCTACATTTGTACCACTGTTTGCGCATATTGGAGCCGAAATGGATGTGGTACTCAAGTTGTATGCAGTAGGGCAGGTCCAGGTGACAATAACCTGACCTCGAAATCCGTTTCCACCTTTCCGATCCGTGTTTCCAACATTTCGACCACCACTTCCGCCACCACTTAGGGCAACGGCAGAAGTTCCATCTGATCCATTACTTGTTGTCCCAGAAGCTCCATTACCTCCTTCTATTGTACCTCCAGATCCTGCAGTGCTACCACTTGCATTTCCACCATTTCCAGTGCTCCCTGCACCGCCGCCGCCGCCGCCGCTCGCACCTGCTATAGCACTTGCTCCAGCTCCACCATTTCTTGTTATTCCAGTAGTTACGGCGCCACCGGCACCTAAAGAGTTATTACCAAGATTACCGCCAGAACCTCCGATAGCTGTTACTGTAGCGCCAAAACTTGAAGTTCCTCCAGTTGTCCCATTTACCCTAAGCGCCCCAATACCTCCAGCTCCAACGGTGATCGTTATGGCAGCACCAGAAGTAACAGTTACGCTAGTAGTTTTGGTATATGATCCCCCGGCTCCACCTCCTCCGGCTTGTGTTTTTCCACCGTTTCCAATAACTCCGCCTCCGCCTCCGCCTCCGCCCCAAGCTTCCACTTGTACGCTTGTTACTCCAGGTGGGACTGTAAAAGTTCCAGAAGCAGTAAAGGTTTGCGTTGTCTGTGACTGTCCAAAAAATGCAATAAGAAGAAAACAGAACGTGAGAATTAATTTTATGTTTTTTAAAGTAATTTTCTTCATAATTTTCTCCTGTTTAAATAATTATTGGGATATGTTTTTGATTCTAAATGAATTCAGAATTAAAAAATCATTCTTATTGAGGAATTAAAGTTATGTATTTTCTTTTATTTAATAGATTAAAAGCTTTTAAAATCGACTAAGTACAGTTATGATAAAATTTTGTACGTAAAATAGTATAAATATATTTTATTTTTTAAGAGGAATAATGAGATTATAGTGCAGTTTTTTCTTAATAAATAGAAATTAGGATACGGATTAAGTTGTAAGTTTTTTATCGGTTTTAGTTGCCTAATGATACGGAAAGAAATCATTGAAAAAGACTATTTTTTGCAGATTTGTAAAACGAACTTTTGTGGCTTAGACAGCAAAAAAAATAGCCTGTCAAACTAGTTTTTTTCTTCACGTTTTTCTTCACGTTTTTCTTCTTTTTTTCTTCTTTTTTTCTTCTTTTTTTATTGTTTTTAATACATCGGATTGTTTCCCATTTGGGAAGGAACATTCCATAAAAAAACCATCCGGGAGGGATGGCTTTTAGATTTATTTATTTCTTATTTAGTATATTATTTTTTTTGAAATAATGGAGTCATCTTCCAGTGTGATATTTATAATTAAACCTGAAGTTGTTTTGTTTAGATGATGCAAAGTAAATTGTACCGCATTTACCTTTTTATACTGATCTATTTTTCTGCCTGACAAATCATACACCACAATGCTTTTAATACTTCGACCAGACGATTTAACTGTCACATTTTGATTGACAATTACAGTTACGGCATTGGATAGTTCAAATGTAGCCGTTGCTAAATTAACGCTATTCATTTGTATTTTATCGGTATATCGCAGTACAAAACGATCATCAAAATCACCTATTTCTGTAGTGAAAACATAGGGTTTGGCTTTTAAATCATGAATGAGATTTAGTTCTTTATCTTCTAAATAGATGTTTTGAGCACTAAAGAGACCGTCAACATGATCTAAACGTATGGACAGTTCACCTGCTACGGCTGAATTATAACCTAATATAACTTGATCGTTTTCATCAAATGGCAATGGCCGGCCCTGAATCGTTAATTGCGTATGTGGAATAATAGAGTAGAAGGTAACGTCATTTCCTCCTAATGTTTCTCCATCATAACTCCTGTCCAAATCTTGTGTTGCCCCTGCCAGATAACCTACTAATGTCTGGCTAAAGGCACCAGAATTGTTCACTAAGTTCAACCATATTCTGTGCTTTTTTTCGGTCTTTGGAGTAGTGAATTTGAAGAAGTCACTATTTTTTCCTGCAACACGCATGCTGTTATTGAAAGTTACAGCAGCTGTTCCGGATGTCATACCATTCGCAGCTTTTACAAAAAAGGATTGACCGGTGGCTATAAAACCTGTAGGTGCGGAACCTCCTGTTGATGCGGGTCCGGTGGCAGTTCCTCCGGTAGTGTTGTAAACCGCATAATCATTGTCGGTGTAATTAAAAACATAGTCTCCATAAAATGGATCGGGTGTTGCGGAATTGGGTTGGGAGTTATGGGTCCAAATATAGATTGTTCCGTCTATAACCGGTACATTGGCTGCAAGATTTAAGAATTTGGCGGCATCCAGTCCCGAAGGGTACGGATTTCCAATAAGATTCCATTCATCATTTTCTGCATCCACGTCTACCACTCCTGCTAAAGTTCCTTTTTTTATTGGTGCTGCTAAATCTCCATTATTTGGTGTTCCAATAAAAATTGCAGTGTAGGGAACCTTACTGGAAGTATAAGAATTGGGAGCTCTGATGATATAACCCTTAAGCGGATCCATAACGGTAGTAGCAGTCTCATATTGCCAGTCTCCGCCACCATTAGCCACTGTTGGTATCCAGGAATACATATAGGAGGTATTCGGAGATAAAGTGCCTAAAGTAAAATTGGATGCAGCGGTGACCGGTGAATTCCAGTAGGTATAATCAAGTTGCGATACTGGTGGGGTGGTTCTTTCAATAGTTACTATTCCAGTATTAGCGACACTGTTGATTTGCACCAGACTGGCTTTATCTCTTACATTGAAAATCCCGCCTGTATTTACATTTACAAAATCGGTTACGGTTAGAGTACCGGTTGTAAGCATTTCAAGAGTACCGGTTGATTTGACCGTCAGGTTTTTTGCGTACGCAAGGTAATTACTGCCTGGAATCACTGATGTACCTGGAATAATCACACAATTAGCTGCTGTAGGAACTCCCGATGGACTCCAGTTGCTGGCATAGTCCCAGTCGCTTGTTACTCCTTTCCAAATTTTAGAGGTGTTTGTTACTGTTATGTCTTTGGAGGCTGAACAGCCATTCGCTAATACCGGGTTGGCAGTAAAGGTGTACGTTCCGGTTTCTAATTGTGCTAAAGTTGGTTTTACATAAACAGTTGCTATTGGCGTTCCTGTTGTGTATGAAACGGTACAGGCAGCATCGGAGAAGGCCTGTACAGGAGTGGAACTGGTCCAGTTGAAAGAGGTATTGTAGGGCTTGAATCCAAATAATTTAAAATCATCAATAGCAACGCCGTCACACCATTCTCCATAATAGCGGATGCGGACTCTTAGATTAGGCACGTTGATATACGCATTCAAATTAAAGATTTTGGTGTCGAAGCGAGTTCCATAACCGACATCGGCTGTATAGCGGGTGAGCTCCGTCCACGTACTTCCATTATTAGTTGAAACCTCTACGGTAGCATAGTCCTGCGTTAAATTATTTCCATCGATATAATAACGGGAATAGTACATTTTGAAACTTAGTGTCAAATCCAGGAAATTAGTCGAATTGACCGTTGAAGACTGCAAAGCGTTTTGAATAGTATAGGAACCTGTATCAGAAGTAGCCATAACAAATTTGTTGGTGCCGAAACCGGAAGAGATTGCTGGAAACCAAACCTGTTCAGCCGGTACAAACGGACTGGTTCTACTTTGCCAGGCTGTTTTGCTGTTCACTTCAGTATGGCTTGTAATAGTGTTGTTCGTAAATACACCCAAACCGCTTTCAAAATTTTCATTGATAAGGTACACCTGTTGGGTGTCTCCAGATGCTGATAAGGCGATGATGGTCTCTTCTCCGCAAACTGTAGGGTTGTTGGGTGTAAAAGTCAAAGTCGGGACTGGACTTATTTTTGCTGTTACTGCTGTTCTTTCTAGTGATTCACAAATACCATTGTATGCTGTTACGTAATAAATGGTAGTAGAGGATAGCGAAGGTGTTGTCCAGCTTCCAGTACTGGTTTCAGTATAGGTACCTCCTGTTTCGCTAGTGTACCAACGGTATTTTGTTGTGTCCGCAGCGCCCTTAGCTACCAAATTTACAGCTCCGTTTCCGCAGGTTTCACCATCATTAACACTGGTAATTAGGGAGGAGCAACTGGCAATAACCGTAAAAAGATAATCTTCGGTTTCGCCAGGATAATTTATAGTCAGACAAGAAGTGAATGTTGGGGTTGAATTCGAATCAAAAGGGGCCTTAGTATCTCTACTGTTAATTCGTACACGAACTCTGTAGTCACCAACCGCTGCATTGGCCGGTATGATAAAACCAAAGGTGGTAGAGTAGGTTGATATTCCTCCCGTGTCATATACCATTTCCCCAGAATCTTCAAAATCACCATCCCTGTTCCAGTCTACCCATGCTTTCATAAAAGAGGTATTTAGTGCCTGGACAAACATATTGATACCTTCACCTTGTGCCTGTTTGGCCTTATTGGCAAAAGCACTGAAATCCTGATAGCCTACTGGGCTTGATGAATAGGCAGAATTATTAGAGGTGTCATTTAAAGTCCCAATAAAACTGACAGTACTGATGTATCCATTATCTTGATAGCCCGAAGTTATCGAGGGCTTGCAGTAGTTGCTTGCAACAATCGTTGCTGCATTTCCGTTTAAGGGGACTGTCGTTTTGTATAATGGGCCTCCGATACATTGTGTACTGTACGGGAATACGAAAACATAGTAGGTGGTTGTAGCCAAAAGGCCAAGGGCTGTAAAAGTACTATTACTGTCATTATCTACAACGACATTGGATCCTCCCAAAGCAGTTGAACCAATGGTGTAATTTGTACCGTTGGATGGGACAGGTATTGTCCCTGAGGTGTTGATTACAACCAGATAATTATCTGCAGCCGGACTTGCTAATGTGAATGAGCCTGCAATTGCGTTACCAGTCGGAGTTAAGCTCAGGGCTGTTGCGGATGCAGTAGGAACCGCGCAAGCTGGTGCGTTTAAAATCGTAACGGTATAGTCCTCTGTTTCTCCGTAAGTACCACTCATGGTACAACTTGAAGCGGCATTAATTGTTGCGCTATACGCGTATCGGACCCGCATTCTGGTTGTTCCTGTATTTGCTCCTGTTGGAATAGGTATTGCTACTGCTGTAGTTGTATTGGCTGCAATACTATTACTGATTAAGAAAAATTCTCCGCTATCACTAAAGTCACCATTTTGATTAAAATCGATCCAAACTCCCGCAGCATGAGTTCCGGTACCACTACCAACACTTAGATTTAAGGTGTAGGTCGTACCTTTTGTTACTGAAGTTGTTTGTGTTCCTGTAGCTGCATAATTGGTATAGCCTCCAGTTCCACAGTTTGTTGGATTGTTTAAAGTGTTGAAGATTATTTTACTGATATAGTCATTCGAGCTACAGTTTAAATTGCCAACAGGCGTGCAATACGTTGGAGCAAGGGTTGTAGCACTTCCAGATAAAGGTAAGGTTGTTCTGTATATCGGACCTCCTGAACAGGAGGAAGTATTATAAGGAAAAACATAAATGTAGTACAGGGTTGATGCCAAAAGTCCAGAAATCGCAAAGGCATTATTGCTATCGGTATCGGCAACAACATTAGATCCTGCTAATGCAGTTGAGCCTACTGCATACGTTGTTCCGTTTACAGGACTTGGTGGTGTACTTGAAGTACTAAACACCACTAAATAGTTATCTGCAACTGGACTGGGAAGAGCAAAAGTACCAGTTATTGCAGTACTTGCCGGGACTAAAGTCAGTGTTGAGGCTGATGCTGTTGGGGCAACACATGCCACACTACTTATAATGTTTACGATGTAATCCTCCGTTTCCCCGTAAGAACTGGAAGAATTGCCACAAGCCTGTGAGGTGTTCAGCGCAGAATCATCACCACCACGTACCCGCATTCGGGTGTTTCCTAATGTGGAACCAGCGGGTATGGGGATGTTTACAGTGACAGTTCCATTTGAACCGGCATTAGCAGAAATAGCTCCTTCGGATGTCTGGAAAACACCGTCTTGATTGAAATCAATCCAAACACCCACATATTGTGCTGAATCAGAGCCTAATGTTACGGCTACTGAAGCCGTCGCGGATTGGGTAAGATTGGGCACAGTAGCGCTATTATAAAAAGTATAATAGGGCGTGGCAGCTGTTCCGGTCGTATTTGTTAAGGTTCCTAAAGTTACATTTGTAATTTGATCCGTTGTACCTGGTCCTGATGTATAAGTAGGGGTACAGTACGATATGGGAAGGGTAGTGTTCTCAATAATACTTATATCATCGATGTAAAGAGCAGAGGTACTTCCATTTTGTGCTCCTGACACAACCTGAAATCCAACATATTTATTTTCAGTGGCCGTTGCTTGAAAGCTTACTGAAAACTGAACATAACTTGACGTTGTGACATTGGCGGAAACAGGATTTAAAAGGAGATCATTTCCTGTTGCATTATTCATATCGGTATTCGTGTTACCAGCTGATTTTTTAATTTTCAAAGTGGATACATCTCCATAGGCTTTGGCCCAAATGGATACGGTATAATACCTGCCGGAAACAAAAGAAATTTGACCAGAAGTAACTATGGATCCTGTAAAACTAAGGTTTTTACCTGTCGCTATCATTTCACCAGACTTTGATCCTGTTCTTGAAGCGCCCGTATAGGGTTGGGTAATACTAACGTTTGTCCCGGTACTTGCTGTTAAAGAAGCATCGCCTGTTTCAAAACCAGAGGTGAAAAGTGTGGTTTGTGCCGCTAAGGGCGCACCTAAGAAAAACAGTAGCAGTAAACCTAAAAAAGCGACTAAAGAACTGCTTTTGTTTTGTTTTTCTTTTGGGGTAGCAAAGGAAGAAAGAGGATGGGGGGGGATTGTGGATTTTAACGGATCGGTATTCTTGGAGAAGTAATTTTTAATCATAAATTCCTACTAAATATAATTTTATCGGGGTAAAATTACTGTAATATTCAAAAAATACAACATTTTGAGGCTAAAATGTTATATTTTTTTATTTTCGATCTGGTGTTGTATTAATTTCATTGATGATTGTAGCTTATTTATGAAAATTAAGAGATTTTTAACTTTATCTTTTTTAGCGATATCAGCTGTAAAGAAATCCCGTTTATTAGAGCGATTCTGTATCAAAGAAAAGGCAACAATCCTAATGGATTCCCTTTAAAAGCTTTTGGTAGTATGATAAAGAACGGCGATAGAGAGCGGCACTGGTTTAAATAAGGGTTGTAAAAAAGAACTGGGCTATTGACTAAAGATTCAACTTTTAAAATCTTAAAGCTCTAGTATTTATTGTGTTACTATTTTTTTTCTGCTAAATTAAATTTCATTCGGTTTCATAATAAAAAATTTTGAGCCTTACTTTTTCATATATTTATTGAAATTTATAAATTACGGCATTATGAAAATTTCTAAAGTACTATTGTTTGTTTTGTTATTGTCTGTTGGTTTTGGCTATGCGCAAAATAAGCTTAGCGGAAAGGTTGTGAATAGTAAAAGTAAACCCGTAGCAAATGCCAGAATATATTTGGATTCCATTTATTCCAATGTATCGACAAACAGCAAAGGCGAATTTGAACTTTTGCTTCCTGAAAAAGTCAGTACGATTAATGTTTATTCTCCTCAATATGGTTTGTTATCTTCTAAATTTAATAGTGAAGATATTATGAATTTTATGTTTTTAGAAGTCGAAAAATCCACGAAAAAAGGAGATAAGGTTGCACTTAAATATTCTAAAGAAAATCAAAAATATCAGGTTATTAATTCAGAAAGTATAGGAGTAGAAAAGGATAAAAATACTGCCATATACAACACTATATATGATCTCATAAGAGGCCGTTTAGCAGGAGTTTCAGTTTCAAGAGATAACAAGATAACCATTAGAGGGCTGAGTTCTATTCGTAATATCTCAGATCCGTTATTTGTTGTTGATGGAATGATTGTTTCAAGTATCGATTATTTATCCCCTAATAATGTAAAAAACATACGTGTTTTAAAAGGAGCTGATGCTGCTATTTATGGAGCTCAGGGGTCTAATGGAGCTATTGTAATAACTACTAAATAGCTACCGAAAGCAGTGTGGTCGATTCGAGGTTAATAATACAATCTAAAATCGAGTAGTTTGCAAAGGGCATAGTGCTTTTTATATAATTCTTCTACTATTTCAACGACATTGTCTTGTTCTTCAAATAAACTAAAGAACGCTTTGTCCAGCGGAATGCTGGTCAACTTATTGAATGCTGCTCCATAACCGGAAACAGCGCGTGCCCCTGTAATGTCTAAAAAATATTGTGCTTCTTCTTCGCTTAAGTCTAATACCTTTGCATTGGCGAAATGTAAAATTTTCCCGGTCATTTTCCCTTCAAAGAGCTCAGCTATTTCTTCTAAACTGTAGTAATAGTCATTAAGGCAAATGTTGTTTCCTTCCCCTTGCATTACTAAGTAGATTATTTCATAATCCTTAAAATTATGGTCCTCATACAATAATGCGTTTAAACTTTCTTCTAATCCTTCAATTGTATCGCAGGTTTTATATATACTCGTAATCCCTTGTTCAAAGGCTAATCGTTCCAAGCTTTTGACCACCTCAGTAGGAGTGTCAGTTTCTACATCCGGAACTGCTTCGAGGCAGAAAATAAATTTATCAGAATCCATAACATTTAGTTTATGTGGTTAGTACAAACAAAGACACTTTACTCCGCCCTCGCTACCCAGTTGTGGCATCTAATTTATAGCAGCGGTGCCAATCCTTTTGAAAAAGCAGCATTTTGCTTTTCATTTCATAATTGATTCCTCCGCAAAGTGATGGCAACTTCTCTTCTGTAAATTCTAGGTTCTGAATGTTTTTTCGTAAAAGTACTAAAATAAGAGACATAAAAAAAGCGGTTTAGTCTATGTTAAGGCGCTTGTTCAGCGAAAATCATTGGATGGTTTTGATTTTTGATTTTTCTCGACTCCAAGGCGTTTTTAAATTAATGTAAGCTTAAGTGTGCTTATCGTAGGTCTTGATATTATCTTTTTATTGAAAAGTGGCCCGTTTTATTCGCAACTAGAATGAGGCAATTTTCAACCGTTTTAGGAGTGGATTTGACTCTAATCCCCCCTGTGAGGATCAGGGATCATCCTTTTATCATGCGAAATGTATTGGTTTTTCCAGATTGATTTAAAATGATATTATAAATTCCTATCGGATAGTTTTTGCCAAATTCATAATGCGAGATTTCAATTGGAGTTCCTTCTTTCTTTTCAATCAATTTGCCCAAGTTATCATATATTAATATTCTTGCTGTTTCCTGAGTTTCGACATTAATTTCAACGCCGAAAGTATCTTTAAACGGGTTAGGAAAAGCCATCAGACTAAATCGAATGGCGTTGCTATCGTCAATTCCTAAAGTTGTCAAAATAACCACAACCGCGGTTCTTTCGCTTTCGCAGGTATTTACAGTCTGCGAGACATAATAGAGTCCTTCTATTAAAATTGTGTTTGAGGCTAATTCTGCTGTTGCATTTTCAGTTAAATACCATTTCAGGTTATTTCCTTGAGCTCTTAAACTATCAACTGTATCCCCGATTCCTAATGTTTGTCCCGCAGCTATTGGAGCTGCCGGAGTTGGATTTACAGGAATAGTCATGGTAAACGTAGTAGCACATTGGTTTGTTGGTGTAAAAGTGTACTCGGTGGTGGTTATATTGTTTAATGCTGGTGACCACGTTCCTGAAATGCCATTGTTGGATGTTGTAGGTAAAGGCGACAAAATTGCTCCCGAACAAATCGCATCAACTGCAGTAAATTCTGGTGTTATGATTGGATTTACTTCAATGGTCATGGTAGTTATACTGGCAGATTGTCCTGCTGTGGGCGTAAAGATATAATTGGTCGTACTGGTATTGTTTAGTGCTGGTGACCATGTTCCTGTAATTCCATTGGTGGATGTTGTAGGTAAAGGCAATAAACGTTCACCGGCACAAATCTCGGGTACCGTTGCAAAGATTGGAGTAGTGGTAGGAGAATAAACAAACAACCCTTTGTTTGTGTCGTTTTGGCCATAAAAACAGATGGTGTCGCCTTCAAAAAATAGAGCAGTAAAAGATAGATAAGTGAAGTGATCCAGTAAGCAAACAGTTCCTTCTGAAGTTCCGTCAGTGGTATATAATGAATAAGCCAAAGGCCCGGTATTTACAGTATAAAAAAGTTTGTTATTGTTTATAAAACCATTTTTGTTAATTGCAAAAGAACTTTCAGTACCGGGTGTAATATCCTTTACTAATTGTTTGTCATTCATTGTTCCATCGTATTTCCAAATTTCATATCCGTATTCAGGAGTGTTGAGTTGGAAATAGGCCTCGTTCTTAAAATATAAAACATCGCCAAGAGAACCCGCTAATCCATACCCGATAAATAATGGATAATTGGTTGCCTGAGGAGTAGTTACTCCATCGGAAATAAAAACTTTGCCTTCGTTTGTCAGGTAAACGGTATTGTTAAAAACCATTAAATCATTAACTGCAGTGTCGTAGATTTGCTTGGTATTAAAAGTAAAAGAAGTATTGAGCGATTGTGTGGTTAGATTTACAGAAAAATATTTTAAGGTGTAATCTGTATCTTTCATGAGAAAAACGATATTGTCATTTACTCTTGCGATTTCATCTCTATTTTGATAAATATCAGAACCTGTTACAACATTTCTTCCAACAATTTCTGTTATTGATTTAGTTGCGGGAATATACTTATAAATACCATAGTAGACACCTGTAGTGGTATATTGGCTTCTAAAATACAATACTCCATTATCATAATATGTTGCACCAAGTCTGTAAAATTTTCTATTATTTGGAGAAAATATTTGAGTGGTTGCATTTGTATTTAAATCAACAATATAAAGCCCGGAGTAATTATAGTTTTCATAAATGATGTAATGATCAAATAGGGCATAATCCTCGGCATCATTTGAAATAACGGTTAGTTTATTTGTTGTAGTATTTATTTTTGCAAGCCGGATTCCAATATTAAAAAAGATGTTGCCATTTAGTTTTTTTGCATCAGATGCACCATTTGCGGGTAAATAAACATCGTCTGGATAAATATATTGACTCCCGTTGGAAATATCAACTCTAACAATACATCCTTTTCTTGTTATTGGGTTTGTTGATACTACTTTGTATGTTGAACAATAAATATAGGATTGATCTTTAAAGAATGGTAGCAAAGTACGGTCATCAGCAGTAACATTTGTACCATGTCCTACCGGTCCGGAAATAAAGTTTAATTCTTGCGCGGTTAAATTTGTACAAGTGATAAACAGAATGATAGAGAGTAGAAAATGTTTCATGGTAAATTTTAGGCTAAAAATAGTGTAATTAATTTTTATTGCAAAAAAAATCGTACAAATGCATTTGTTTTTTAGCCCTGGATGTATAAATGATAATCAAACGGCAATGTTTAAAATAACAAAGCTCCAGATTTCTCTGAAGCTTTAGTAGAGCAATTCGCTTTCTTGAAGCCAATTCCTTTTAAATCAATGCTCCGCTTTTGAAATCCATTGATTTTGGGTACCCCATTCTTTGTTGGGCTCAGCGGAAGTTTTTAGAAGTAAAGTTCCTCCCTTGGTAATTTCTTCGTGTGTTAGCCAATTTCTATCCAGAGGCGCGCCATTTAAAGTGGCTGAAGTAATGTAAAAATGGTCTTTATCATAATTTTGTACTACAATATCAAATGGGTTTCCTTTTTCCCAATTAAGACGTACTGTTTTAAATATTGGTGCCGTCAGGTAATAAATCGGGCTTCCGATATTGGCAGGAGATAAACCAATACTTCGCATAACAAACCAGGATGACATCGTTCCCGAATCATCATCCATCGTTCGGATATAAGCCTGTGCCTCGTTTTTATAAATCCTGCCAATGTAGGAGTCAATTCCTTTACTGTTGTCGTTAAAATAACTCTGAACCACTGTGTCTAACATAATGTTTCGAAACAGTTTTTGTGATTTCCAAGGCTGAGATGTGGCATTATACATTCCAGGTACTTGTAAATCAGGTTGATTGGCATGATTGTAATTGTCTTCTGCAAAGAATTGATCTAATTGACTCAAAAAAGTAGTTTCTCCACCTGCCAGTATCTTTAAGCCTGCTATATCAAAAGGAACAAACCAACGGTATTGCCAAATGGTTCCCTGGTACAAACCCCGTGCTGGCATTTTATCAATATCCTTCCGGGACAAATCAGCAAAGTCCTTCTTCCAATGGGATTTATAGGCTAATGCCTTATCCATATAATTTTTGCTTAATATAGTATCTTTAGTGATCTTAAGAATTTCTGATAGTGCCCAACTATCATAAGAAGACTCCAAAGCTTTGTCCGGAGCGCTATAGTCTAACCGGTCTGCTTCAGCAATTAAAGAATCCTTGATGGCAGTGAAATTAACAGGATACCCTTTTTTATACGCATCCAATAAAACAACTATGGCATGTTCTGTGCGGACAGTAGGAGAGGGCTCGTGCATCGTAGCCCAATTGTTTTTTCCATAAGGATATAAATTCGCAATAGATTGTACAATAGGACTAAAGCGTTCCGGATATCCCAAAGACAGCATTGGTAATTGCTCGCGATAATTATCCCATATCGCCCAGCCATTATAAATCGGATGCGTGGCTGTCTGTACCGATCCATCAATCGCCTTATACGTCCCGTCGGTTTCCGATATTAAAAAGGGTGCTTGTAAACCGCGGTACAATAGCGAATAAAATAGATCTTCCCGATCTTTTTCACCTACTACTTTTATTCTGTTCAAAAGGTGATTCCATTCAGCTGTAGTCTGTGCACCAATTGCATCAGCGCTAATCGATTCTATTTTTGCTTTGGCGTAAGGGATACTTACAGATGAAAACCCTATTCGAACTTCCATTTTTCCAGTATGCTGCAATGCTGAAATGATATATTGATGCTCCGCAGCCTTTTTTGCAGAACCAAAGTTGGAGAATTCAAGGGCATAATAGATGCGATATACCCCTTTGTCACAAGTAGTTTTGGTATCGATCCATCCACTTATTGTATTGCCTGCGATATGGTGTTCTTCCGCGACAAAACGATCTACGAATGCATGTGACAAATCAATGAACAGTCCACCGTCTTTTGATGGAAAAGTATATTGATGAATGCCAAAGTTATGTTTTATCCGCAGCTGGGCCTGAATGCCATTTTCAAATGTTACGCCATAAAAACCAGGTTCAGCCGATTCTTCTTTTTTTACTAAAGGAGTTTTACTATTTCCTGCCAATATGGGTTTGATTAATAAATTGCCGCCGCTCCCTAAACACCCTACGCCTTCAATTCTCGTATGTGTAAATCCGCTAAAGTCCTTAGCCAAATGTTCGTATCCCGAATGAATATGCGGGTAGGTTTGCGGACCAATGCTCATCATGTTGAATGGAGAGGAAGCGGAAGGAGACATTTGTCCATGATCACCGGAAGTACCCAAAAAAACATTTACTTTTTTTACAAGCGGTAGGCTTTCTTTAGTATCGGCCGTTTTATTCCTTAAAGGTTGACAAGCTACTGCTAATAAAGTAAGAAGAGCAACGATTGTTTTTTTCATAGTCTAAAATTAAGGATCTAAAGGATCGATTGGATTTTGATGAAGCGATGCTATAGCAGGAATGAACTCTATAGTAGTCGAATTTACTCTTTTTAAAATTATTGCCGGCGAATATCCTAATTCTTCTATACAACGAGCTTCAAATTTTTTGTCTTCTACATAACTACTGTGTCTGCTGTTGGTAACAACTAAACTTTTCTTATGCATTGGAATTTGGTAAGCAGCCATCAATCGGCTGGCATTGCGCAAATTGGTAGTAGTATGTCTGGCATACGGATCAATAAGAATATGCTCTTCGGGTATATCATAAACCTGCATTAATTCTTTTTTCATTTCGATTGCCTCGCAATAGGGAGTTCTGAACGGATGGGCATGCCCTCCTGAAACAATAATTAATGGTGCCTTTTTTGCCTTATATTCTGCTACACCGAGGGCTAAATTCAATTTTCCCAGTGCAGATAACCGGTCCTGATAATTCTCGGGTCCATTCCCTAATATTAAAATAGTTGCATAGTCAAAAGTATTGAAATTTACGTTCTTTAAATTTGCAATGGCTTTCTTATTTTCATTTTTATCCAATGGTTCGTACCGCGCCACTTCATCCCGATGATTCAGGTACAGTAGGGATAACGAAAAATCTAAACTGGCCTGAAAAAACAAGCTGTTTTCTTTTGTTTTTTTATGCGCTAAAAAAGCATTCCACTGGTAAAGCGCACCTTTATAATAGTCCGATTTTACAGCATAGGATACAGAATCAATTGCAGCATATTGTGGGGCCTCACCAAGTCCATAGATATTTATAATACGGTTCATTCCTGAAGCACAGACTTGCCACGCTTTTACAAATAGGGCGGCATCCGTACTTTTTTTAAAAGACTCATACGCACCCGATGGGCGTAAATTATTTTTTATGAAATCCTGTAAAACTTTTTTTTCTTTCACCAAGACCTGCAGTTCATCAGCAATAGTTTTAAGATCAGCTTCCTTAAACTGATAGGTATTTAGAAAACACTTCGGATCGTCTTTGCAAGTGTCTGATTGCGTTGCGATCGCTACTTCCTGTTGCTGGTAAATTGCTTTTAAAACACTGCTGCTTTCTAAGATTTCGCTAACCGCTTTGTCGTTCTGAATTGCGGTCAGTAAATAAAAATTTTTATCCTGGACCAGGGAAGGGGAAGCTGAAGCTTTAAAACTCAAATCAAATCCTTTTCCCGTTTGGCTGAAGCCTGAAATAAATCCAAGCAGTACGATAATACAAACTATTTTTTTCATCTTTTAGGAATTAAATAGGGCAACCGTTTTTGGATTGCCCTATTAATTTAATTTTTAATACCCGTTGTTTTGAGTTACCGTACCGGACGGCAATGCATCAATATAGCGTTGTGGGATTGGAAAGTACTCGTTTTTCCCTTTGACGAATATCGCGTTAGTCAAATGAGTTCTTCGCGTTTTTTCTACTGTCAGATACGTATTTAAAACCGTATCGGATTCACCCCAGCGTACTAAATTAAAGAATCGGTGGCCTTCCATAGCAAGTTCTAAACGCGTTTCTAAACGAACTGCTTTTCGGGCTTCTGCCGGAACAGTCCAAACTGAATTATAAGTACTTATGCTGTAATTAGCTGCATTTGCTGTTCCGTCTAAGGTTTTTACATAGGCTGAATTAGCTGCACGTTGTCTAATTTGATTTACCAAAGTTCTGGCTTCTTCCAGTTTACCAATTTCTACGGCCGCTTCCGCTCTCCATAATACAACCTCTGCATATCGCATTATATAATAATTTAAAGCACTTACGTATGGCCAAACTGTTACATGGTAAGGAGATTTTGCAGAAACGATGCGTTTTTTAGGGGAAAACGAACCATAAGTTGCCAGATCCCTTGCCCAGGTATCCTGGTACAAAATCCCTAGATCCTTATACGGTATTCCCGGACGACCAACTGTGATATCCAAACGAGGATCTACATTGTCTGAGACCATAATGTTTGCATTGTTTTCCAATGGCAATCCATTGGCATCCGTTTTAAATGCATTTACTAAATTTTGTGACGGACGGTGAAAACCATACTGGGAATAAAATGGCCCTCCTGGAGCTGACAATCGATCTCCTATACTTCCGTTGTAATTACTGGGCTGACCGTCTTTTACAGAATGTTGTACAGCAAAAATAATTTCCTTGGAATTGTCATTTTCTGGCAAAAATACTTGCTGAAAATCTGCTAACAGACCATAGCTGCTATTGACCACTTCAGTGGTTGCGTCATAGGCTAATTGCCACTTGTTTTGAAATACATAGCATTTTGCCAAATAGGCTTTAGCGGCTATCTTTGTTGGTCGTCCTAACTCTGCCTGTGTAGCCGGTAAATCAGCATAAGCTTGTTTAAAATCAGCTTCAATTTTTGTCCATAATTCTTCTGAACTAAAAGTTGTGTTTGATTTCGCATAGTCAGCAACTGTCGCTGCAGTTTCATCGATATACGGAATTTGATTGTATATTTTTTTTAGCTCGAAATAAAAATGACCTCTCAGAAATTTTAATTCTGCCATTCGTTTTACTTTTAAGGTTGGATCAAAAGCTGCAGAAGCATTCAATAAGCGCATTGCTTCATTGCTTCGTTTTACACCTTCATAAAGCGCCATCCACTTGCGCTCTACATCAATAGTGGTTGAATTGGCTTTGTAAATTTCCATCTGATGGATATTATTCTGATCTCCGGTTCCTCCACCGCCTTTGTAAGAGTCATCTGAAGTTACATCGCCAAAACTCCAATTGGAATCCGGTGAATTTAGAGCGTTACTTGCTGCATCCATCTGACCGTTCAATATGCTGTAAGCGGATATAATTGACTTTTCTACATTTGCCGGTTGTGTCATTTCAGAAGGATTTACTTCCCCATAGGTAACTTCCTCCAGGAAATTATCGGAACACGAACTGATCTGTAAGCCTACAGCTAAAAGAAATACTATTTTTATTGTTTTTTTTATTTGCATCGTCTAAAATTTAAAAGTTTAAATTACAACCTACTGTGAATGTTCTTGAAGGAGGATAAATTCCCCTGTCGATACCTATATCAAGGTTTCTATTACTGGATGTATAGCTTTGAAGTCCAATCTGCGGTGTCATACCACTATATTTTGTGATGGTAAATACATTACTGGCCTGTGCATACATACGTAATTTGATTCCAGTTATGATCTCAGGACCAAAAGTATAACCCAGTTGTAAATTGTTTAATTTGAAATAAGAACCATCCTCAACGTAATAAGTAGAAGGACGAATGTTATTGTTCTTATCGTCTAAAGACAGTCTCGGAATAGTGGAATTCGGATTGTCTACTGTCCAGGCACCTAATAAAGTGGCCTCTTTATTGTAAGCCGACTGGTTGAAGAAACCTGTTTTGTACTTGGTCAAATTGTAGATGTCATTTCCAAAACTTCCATTGAAAAACAGTCCCAAATCCAAGTTTTTATATTTTAAGTTGACATTAAAACCAAGCATTACATCCGGATGTGGAGAACCTATAAACGTTCTGTCACTAGTATTTATCGCACCATCACCATTAACATCTTTAAACCTGATGTCACCTGCCTGTGCATTGGGTTGCATGGCGTAATTTGTAACTTCTTCCTGACTTCTGAACAAGCCATCAGCAACATAACCATAAAATGATCCTACTGGCTGACCTACTGCACTTCTTGATATTTCCTGATCAAAGTTTACACTGTGCAACGAAGAACTGGGGATTCCTAAATAAGCCACATTAGTTAATGCCGTCAACTCATTTTTATAACCCGTCAAATTCAATGAAAGATCATAACTAAAGTCCCGAACCTTATCCCCGAAATTTAAATCCAATTCAAAACCATGATTTTTCATCTGTCCGTCATTTATCCATTGTCCATCATTAGTCCCTCCATAGGTTAATGGGATCACATTGTAAACAAGAATATCATCAGTGGTTTTAGTGTAATATTCGGCTGTAATATTTAATTTGTTACTGAAAAAACCTAAATCAAAACCAATCGTTTTTTGTGTAGTTGTTTCCCATGCTAAATCTGCGTTAGAAACACGCGTTTGCGTCAAACCGGTTGAAACTGCATTTTGACCTCCTCCAATAGCATAATCGGAATAGTTATTATTGTTTGAATAACTGTCTACTGTAGAATAGGAAGGCAATTGCTGGTTTCCTGTTTGTCCCCAACTGGCACGCAATAAAAAAGAACTGAAACCCTTCCCGAAATCAAAGAAAGTTTCCTTGTCTATTCTCCATCCTGCTGAAACAGCCGGGAAAGTACCCCAGTTATTATTTGCTAATCTTGAAGTTCCATCACGCCTTACGGTAGCACTAAGTAAGTATTTTTGATTGAAATTATAATTTACTCTGCCAAAATAAGAGTTCAGTGCCCATTCATCAGCCGTTCCGCTGTTTAGTTGATTTTCGGCCCCATAGCTTAAATATCTAAAATTTGGATCTTCATAAAGGAAACTTTGGCGAGACGCCCCAAAACCTTCATAATAATATTTGATTGCTTCCTGACCCAATAGTATGTCAAGATTATGTGCACCAAATTTCTTTATATAATTTAAGGTATTGGATAGCGTCAGCTGGTAATTAAAACTGTTATTGGTAGTTAAAGAGTTTTTAACATTCTGAGTTAGGATTTCGTTATAAACAGGGGAGAAGCCTCTGTAATTGTAATTTTGAAAGTCGAGACCTAAAGAGGTTTTGAAAGTGAAGTCACTGACTTTTACACTCGCAAATACATTCCCTAAAGCTTGGATCCTTTTTTGTTTATTGTCTTTTGCACGGGTTAAATTACCCAAAGGATTCGAAATGTCATTGATAGGATTTCCTGCAAAATTCCCATTCACATCATATACCGGAACAATGGAAGGAAATTGCAAAGCATCATAAACGATACTTCCCAAAGAAATATTTGTGCCTGTTGCAACCTGCTCTGTGTAAGAAGCTGTGAAGTTTTCTCCAATGGTCAAGAAGTCATTGACCGTATAATTAGAATTGAATCGTGCGGAATAACGCTCAAATCCCGTATGTTTTATAATTCCTTCCTGATTGAAATAGCCCAGTGAAAAAGCATGTTGCCCATTCTTGTCTCCTTTGGACAGTGACAGGTTGTACGAATGAACCGCAGCTGGCTGCATGATTTCATCTATCCATTTTGTATCTCCGCTAGGGATGGTTTGTGCTGTATTGAGATAGGCTGGGACGGTAGCCATAGCAGGATTAGTACCATAAATTGCACTAGAAGGGACTTTACCATCGTTTTTGGTAGCTTGCCATAGCAAATCGCCATACTGCTGTGCATTTAGCATCGTTGGTAAATTAAAAGCGGATTGAATACCGGAATAGCCGTCAAACACAATCTTATTCTTCCCGGTTTTATCTCCTTTTTTAGTGGTAATCACAACAACTCCGTTGGCAGCTCTCGAGCCATAAATGGAAGCAGAAGCCGCATCTTTTAATACTTGAAGCGTTTCAATATCCGACGGATTGATTCCATTTAATCCATTGGAAGCCGGTACACCATCCACAATCACCAGTGGGTCATTATTGTTAATAGTGCTAAATCCGCGTACTCTTATAGATGTTCCTCCTCCCGGGCTATTGTCACTCATGATTTGAACACCAGGCAAACGACCTTCCAGCATTTCCACAACATTTGATTTTGGCTGGGATTTTATCTGTTCCATTTTCACGGAAGAAATGGAAGCTGTGATGTTTCTTTTTTTCTCCGTGCCATAACCAACAACTACTATTTCTTCCAATTGTGAAGCTCCTTCCAATAGGACAACACTAATTTGATTTTTGTTTTCTATGTTTACTGTTTTTGTTTCGAAGCCCATATAGCTAAAAGACAAAACGGTTGCATCTACAGGAACATTTAAAGCAAACTTCCCATTGAGATCTGTCAATGTTTCTATTTTCGTTCCTGCTATAAATACAGAAGCTCCGGGAATAGGAGAATTGGCCTGATCTAAAACGGTACCTGTAATTTTTCTGGTCTCCTGAGCGTATTTTTGTTTTGTGCTGGTAAGTTCTTTTACCAAAATTCCATTTTTAGTAACCTTAAAATCAAGATTGGTCTTCGTTTTCAGAACCTCCAAAACGTGCTCTAAATCTTGATTGTTGATGGCTATGGTTATTTTGTTTTCAAGAAATTTTTGATCCGACATATAAATAAACCTGTTATTTATTTGCTGTTCAATAAGATTGAAAATTTTCTTTATTGAAACATTTTTTAGATTTAAATTAATTTCTCCCTTTTCAGGGAAATTTTCAGAAACTTCAAGTGTTTTTGGAGTGTTGGAATAACTAGTTCCAACACCTAACTGAAGTAACAAGGATAACGTTACTATAATTTTTTTTCTCATTTTATCTATTATTGTTTATTTTAATTTTAATGTTCAAACTAATCGTCAGAAAAGAGGGGTTTTTAGCATCAACTAAATGGTATTAATTATTCCCCTTCTTTCATAAGTTACCAAAGCCTTACTAATGTATTTAAGCGCAAGGGCAATATGATTTTCAACCGTTTTAGGAGTGATGCTCAGAATTTCGGAAATCTCCTTATATTTCAATCCGTCTATTCTGCTGAGTTCAAATGCCTGACGTGACTTTTTGGGAATGACATCTAATATTTCGCGAATCATAATCCTGTTCATTTCCTTTTGTTCGTTGTCAATAATCTCGACCTCAATACTGGGTATACTCATCGTATTACCGATTTTTGTTTCATCAATTTGCTGATGAAACTGCTCCAGCTTTTGTACTTTTTTCAAACTGTTTTTTACTACTACATATATATATGATTTAGGGTTCCTAATTCTGTCAAGAATATTTCTGTTATTCCATAATTCAATAAAAACATCAGCCACTTTTTCCTCTACAAGACAATAATCCGATTCATAAGCCAGTCCAAAGCGGCACAGCCGCTCGTAGTATTTATTGAATAATAATTCCATCGCCTCTTCTTGACCATTCCGTATTTGCTGAAATAAATAATCATCTGAGACACTGCCACTGCTACCTATTTTTATTTGATTATTTTTCATGAGTTATTTCAAAAGTATTTTTCCCGTTTTTAGTGATAGTCACATTCGATATGAATTCTAATGCAGCTATAAATTCATCAAGCTGTTGTTCTTTAAAAGCTCCCTTGATACGCTGATTTGCAATAGCACTATCCTTAATACTAAAATGTACGCCGTAGAATTGATTTATTTTAAGCAATGCGTCTTGCAGCTTTAGATCATCCAAAATCAGAATGTTGTCTTTCCAGGCTGAAATTTTACCAACATCAAAATTTCTTTTGGTAACTGCCTTTGTCTTTGAATTCCAAACTAATTCTTCAGTAGGCAATAGATTTATTTCGTCATTGCTTTCTTTCAGCAATACATTTACTTTCCCTTTTTCAAGTGAAACTGTTTTGTCGTTAGATTGGTTATTGATGTTGAATTCGGTTCCTAGTACTTTTACATCATAGGCGTCCGTATGGACTATGAAAGGACTGTTTTTATTATGTCTGACTTTAAAGAAAGCTTCTCCAACTAACCAAACCTCCCTTTTTTCTCCGAAATCACTGAAGTACTTCACATCACTGCCAGAATTTAAAATAACGGTGCTGCTGTCTGGCAAGAGTAACGTTAGACGTTCTCCGACTTTAGCCATTTTATGGTTGGCATATCCCTGACTTGTGCTTTTAGTGAAATAGAATCCCAAGCAAATAACCAATGATGCAGCAGCAAAAAGAATTTGTTTTCTAAAAAGAAATAAAGTAGTATTTGTGCCGGGCTCGGATTTTCTGTACTTGTCTTTAACTTGATTAAAAGAAGGGGTCGGTACAGGCAAATTGGATTGGGGATAATTAGCCCAAATCATTTTATAATTTTCAAAAATGGCCAGCAGTTCATCATCTAATGACAATTCAATTTCAAATACAGATCGCTCTGCTTTTGACATTTCATTGGCGATATACCGCACACATTTTTTTTCTTTTCTACTTACATTCAGCATAAATATTTTCCTTTGCTTATAGGAGTCAAAATAAGAGGAATACCCCCAGTTTTCAATACCATCAAATGGATACGATATTGTTAACGAACTGTTAATTGGGGTTAGAGCGCCTTATTCCCTAGGCGGAAAATCTAAAAAGTGTAACCGTTGATCGTTATGATCTATAGGAAGTTTAAGATTGAAGTAGGGTAGGATAAATGGGGATAGTGCTAATAGTTTAAAATCAGATCGCCAATCCAGCTTAAAAAAGGCAAAGAGTTTAGTTAAAGTTCATTTGAAGAGCTGGAAAAGTCGAAGCACTAAAGCAGCAACTTACAGGATAGTGGCAGGGAGATAAATTAAGGATGACAGGGCTTATGTGTGAAGATATTGACATTAAGTACTGTTCTTGAAATTGTTTTCAAATGCAAAGTGCTTTCTGTCAACTTCAAATTGTCCATTACTAATTTTGCCCATCGAGGGATGATTTAAGACAAAGCTGCCTCTGTTATCAAAATTATAACTAACAGGAAAAATTAATAGCTCTGACATTTTTCGGAAGTTTTCTGCTTCGTCTTTACGGAACGAATCCTTATATGGAATTGAATTTGTGTTTTTATTAAAATAAGCGATTTTATCCTATTCCTGTGAATTTACTTTAAAACTTAATAACAAGGCAATAACTAGTATTCATATCATATGTGTTTTATTGTAAAAGTTTTTATTTCTTCTTTTTAAGGAAAATTTCAATCACGCCATCTTTACCTTTTTGACCATATTTTTCGATCGCGCTTTTATCTTTCAACACAGTTATGGAATCCACATCTTCCGGCTTTAGATCGCTAATTATTTCTTCAGTTTCTTCTTTTCCGTCGACAATATAAAGAGGTCTGTTTTTTGTGTTTTCGTAGTAAGAATAACAGTCAGAAATAATGTCAATCCCTTCTATAAATTGATCTGAATAGTATTTGTCATCAATTGGATATTGCGGTTTTTTGCTTTTATTGATTTTTACATAAAAGTAAAGTTGGTCATTCTTTTTTATGCCCAAGTAATCTGAACAACCTCTAGAAGTCCAAGAATTCAATGAGTCGTACTTTTTTAAGATATCGGATGCTTTTAGAGTTTTTACTTCAATATAATTTCCGTCAGGAAGAAATCCTTTAAACTCTTTTGTTAAGTGAATTTTTGCTACAGCATTATTATCAGGTCGATATTTTTGAAAAATTACACCAGGAAACAATTTACTTTCGTATCCAATTTTATTTTCAAATCTACCATCTTGACGAAAACCGTCAGAACACAAGTCCATTTCTTCAAGTATAACTTCTTTTAAATCTGGGTATTCACGTTTTAAATCATCAATCGATAATTCACAAAAATTGATTTTGGAGAGATTAATTACGCTGCTATTTTGAGAGAAGATCTTGATTGAATTAAAAAGAACTAGAAGAATTAATGTTTTTCGCATAAGATGTTTTTTCTAAAATGTTGTATAACGTCAGTCTGTGAAAAATCTCCGTTTTACCAACAAATATACCGAATAGTTGTGAGAAAACAGGATTTTTCTTATTTTAAGAATGTAAACATATTACAGAAAAATCCCGCCACCAGATGTGTATTTCTAGTCTGGATGACACTATTTCTTCCTATAATCAGGTCCAATTTTTAGATGGATTTGTAGAATTTGCAGACCTCTCAAAGCTTGGTTTTGCTATGAATACTATCAATGAAGAAGGCTGAGCCAAAGTATTTCTAAAAATCTATTTGTATGGCTATCTCAAAGGAGCTAGAAGCTGTCAAAACTAGTAAAAGAATTATTGGGTATATGAAATAAGTTCAAAAGTCTAATTTCACAATATTATCTGAATATGTCTTTTAGGAAGTATAATAAGGCAATATATAGTGTCTCTAAAAACCATTTGCTTGTCTGTTTTTAACACTCCGGTTACCTTTGTAAAGTTCGGCGATTAATGGCCTTTCAGTCGTGTAGTTCAACTTATATGTGTCAACTGTGAAAGCTATAAAATCGTCCGCAAGTCACGCTACGCAACTCGTAAAATCTTCTCCATCTTACGACCTTTCGCCAACTCATCTACAAGCTTGTCCAAATATCTTACTTGTTGCGTTAATGGATTTTCGATTTCTTCCACCCGATAGCCACAGATTACACCGATGATCAGGCTAGCATTGGGGTTTAGTGTAGCATTCTGAAAGAATTTTTCAAAAGTTACTTTGTCTGCAATAAGTGCTTGCAGCTTTTTTTCATCATAACCAGTTAGCCACTCAATTACCTGATGCAATTCATCTTTTGTTCTGTCTTTCTTCTCAACTTTTGTGAGATAATGTGGATACACCGATGCGAATGTCATTTTTGCAATACGCTCATCGTGATTATTTACGTTGTTCATAGCTTATATTTTAAGGTTAATCGGTCAATTTATTTTAACCTTTCTAATTGTCCTTTTCTTTTTACTATGTTTTTGTAATCCCACTGAATATTTCTTGATTTTTTCAGCCAACGTTTAAGGTCTTTTGTATTGATTTGTTCAACTGTAGTGTAGAAAATAGAAGCGTCTTTAAATTTGTCACCTATTATCTTTAAATTGTCTTCTTCAAAGTCAGCACCACTCCAAAACATCAAACGCCAGCCTGCTTTCTGCTTGCTGTAACCAACAATTGGGTTACCGTCTAAAAACCATACAGGGTGGGCGTGCCAAATTTTGCTTTCTGCTTCGGTCAACACGTTGTCAATAGTCTGGGCGAGCAAGTTGCAAATTGCCTTATCGTCGGAAGTCTGTTTGTCGTTATATGTTTTAATCTCTTCGTTCATTGTTGTCAAATTGTGGTGTATAGCCTATAAGTCCTATAATGTACTATTTATCTAACTAATAAGTAAATTTATGCTTGACAGCTGCGACAGAACCAAATACTTCAACTCTAAACATTTTTATTGTTTCTTCGAAAAGATAAAAACATAAAAAGCCCAAACGAAATTTCAATAAGTGAACCTGTTAACAAAGTACCAAAGGACTGTACACTATTGTAAAATAATAAGTATGCTGCAATTCCTAAAACGGCTCCTAAAAACCAATAAAGCCTAATTCCATAAATGGAAGAAAATGTCAGATATCTTCCACCTATAATCAGAAGCATACCTTGAAAAAACCATTCTGTATATTGTAATGAAAGCCCGAAAGCAATAGGTAAGCACATAATCATAAATATTGTTCCTTCCATCCCCAAGTTTCCTAATGGATTTCCCTTTGTATGATTCCCACTTAGTCCAATTATTTTGTAGAGAAGTACACTCACAGGATGAATAAAAACCCCTCCAATTAAAAGTGTCCAAACAGCCTGGTTAGCAGAATATTGATACATTACAGTTGCAGAAATGAGCCACATAAGTCCTGAAACAAGTACACCTATGGAACCATTTGCATAACCTCTGCGCATATCTGTTTGCGCTTGTACAACTGTGTCAGTCTTATTTATTGGGTCATATAATGATTTTTCAGCCATTTTTAAAATACTTTTATTAGTTAATTGTCAACTGGATTTTGTTATACTTGCCACTAACGTCAGTTCGTCTAAAAACCTTCAAATGAACTTAATTTGTTTAATCAGTGAGTAAATATATGGGATTTAAACTACAATTAAAATTCTTTTTAATAAAAGCCACTTTTGCATTCTCAAAAGAAAATAAGGCGTAAAAAACATTAAAAAGAGCTCTGCCGCATTTGATAAAATCGGACGATGCCCGCCAACGCAAAGTAAACAAGAAAGCCTCGAAACTTGTCAGGTTTCAGGGCTTATTAAGGGTCTTTTTGCCTAGCCTACTTATGTTGGTAATTCCTGCCCCATGGTCTCCTTGCCAAGACATTCCCTGCCTATTTGCCAAGTCAGGGAGAATTCATGAACTCCTTGGGTGTTTTCTATTTTTGAAGTGCTTATTTCAATGATTTTAGAAAATTGTAAGTTAACAGCATACCTGCATTTTCATTCGTATAATTCATTGTAGCGCTGAATAAGTGATTGTTAATGAAGCTGCTATAAAATTCTTGTGTTAATAATAATTCATCAGTTTTTGCATGATATAATCTAACTTGGATTTTATAAAAATCATATTTTCCGATTTTTAAATCAGATTTGTTAAGTTCAAATTTTAAGGTTGCAATTTTTGAATAAGTATCACTCAATAATTTGGCAACAAAATTTTTGTTTTCTTCTAGAGTTACTTTTTTAGTTCCTTCTAATGTTTCAAAACTTGAAGAAAAGCTGTTTCTTTTGTCCATTTCGAAACCAATCAAATGAGGAGGGTTTTGTCTGATTTGCATACCCTTTGGGACTTCATTTTTAACAGCTTCATAACCTTTCTTTTCTAACTCTTCAATTCTTTTAATGTCAGTTATTACATATCCTTTAGGAATTTCAATGTTCCAGTTAAATAGATTACATATATAAACCCCATTTACTACTTTACCGTTTTGAGGAATTTCAATTATTAATTCATCGCCTTTAATTACTTCCTTTTTTTCTTGAGAAAAAATAGGATAGCTAAAAATAATTAGTAGAATGGATATAAACTTTAATTTCATATTTTTTATTTGATTTCTTCGGTTCTGTAAACTGACGTATAACTTTCTGGTATTCAGGAGGTTTGTGACTAAATTAAGATTTATTTTTCGGTTAAACAGAAAAGGCACAAATACAAGACCAATTTAAATTAAGCCTAAAACCCCAATCTAGCCAAGCTGTTGTGCGTTTGGCTTTTTGTTTTAGGTTAATAATTCTCTTATTTTATCTGTCAATTTTGATGGACTAACTTTTGTCAATTTGATATGTTTACAACCATTAAAATTTGCAAAAGATTTTACAATTTCGACAAATGGTTCTCTCCATAATTCAATGTCAATATTAGTGTTTTCAATGTGCAAATGTATTAGCTCAAATTCCTTTTCTTTACGATGAGCTTTGCAATCAACTCGTCCAATAAATTTGTCACCCAATAATATAGGTAAACAAAAATAGCCGAATTGCCTTTTTTCTTTGGGTGTGTAGCATTCAATTTTATAATCAAAGTCGAAAAATTGTTTTACTCGGTTTCGATGAATAATTGAATTGTCAAATGGCGATAAAATCCGAATGCTTGAAGTGGTTTTGTTTAACGATTTTTCAAGTAAGTCTTTATTTATAAAAATAGGAGGCATATTTTCAATATTTACTTGTTGAATCCTTTCCTCTTGAAGCATTGATTTTAATACTTTAGCAATATTTTCTCGTATTAATTCTCCTGTTTTAAGATGTGTAATTTGCTTTACGGTTGTAAATCCGTAGGCATTCAAATAGGTTTTTACTAGATACTCTGCAAATTCGAGGTCAGTTGGTAAGGTTGTATTAATAGATTTTGGTAAAACATTTTCAGTGAGGTCGTACGTTTTTTGCATTCCGTTTCTGCTTGAAATCATTAAATCGCCTTGTAGAAAAAGTCTTTCAAGTGCTATTTTTGTTGGTTTCCAACTCCACCAACTTCCAGCTTTTTTGGTTTCATTTTCAAAATCTCTTGCTTTTTTTGGACCTTCTGCACGAATAGTATCTAAAACATATTTCATCACTTTTGTGTCGGCATTGTAATAATGTGTTTCACTTTGTTTTACATCTAACATTTGAGGTAATGCAAAACGAAAATCTTTTATCGGAAGATAAGATGCAGCGTGAAACCAATATTCAAATACTTTACGTTCTTCAACTAATTCATCTAAATATTCAGTTTTATAATCGGGAATTCTTGTCCAAAGTGTATGATGATGAGCTCGTTCAACAATAGACAAAGTGTCAATTTGTAAATATCCGAGATGTTCTAATGCCTTAAGAACTGCATCTTTACCTTTTCCAAAAGGATATGACTTTGTTAATCCTTGACTTTCTAATGTCAAAAAACGAAGTTGTGATAAAGTTAATTTTCCCTTCATAAATTCTATTCAATAATTGAAATATAGGTTTCAACTTCTGCGTTATCTCCATCATAATACTTTTGTCCGTGAACGGTTACATCTGCACGGTAAGCTCTATTTAGTTGAGTGTCTTGCCATATTTCTGTCCAAGTTTTAAGTATTGCTTCGGGCATTTTTCCTTTTGAGATATATTTCACATTTGAACCAACCGAAATATTTCGTCCTACCAAACTATCAGGAATATTGTCAAATGTAGTTACAGGAAAGCCAATTATTAAAGTGTATTTTCCTGTATAATCACTTTCGTAGTCGGTATAAACAGCATAAATTTCATTACTTGCTTTGTTCAGTATTTTGTCAGCGATATTTTCACCCCAAAATTTGCCCCAAAGAGTTTCAATGTCAATCATTGATTCGTTTTTCGTTTCAGTTGAAATGCCTATAATTTTAAAATTGTCCATTTTTATTCGTTAGTTTGTTTTATGCAGAATGTTGGTTTAAGCTGACGCACAACGTTTGGTCGCTTGGCGATGTGGAAGATTAAAGAAGCCTAGACTTTCGGTTAATGACTACTTTTACAAGTACAAAACCAACTTCAAATTAAGCCTAAACCCGCCATATTGCCAAACGACGGTTGGTGGCTGTGTTTTTTATTCGGTTGTTATAGAAAGTTCTTCAGTTAGCGTATTAAACTCTTCATCGATTCTATGTTGCTTCAGTTTCCATAACCAGTAAATTCCACCTAATGGAATTCCAAAAGTCCAAACTGAAAAAAGAAAACCCATAAAACTAAAACTAATTCCAAAGAAAAATTGAAAATCTAGAAGTTTATAAGAAAGACCTTCGACGGCTGAATATGTAATTGTTGGTACATTGAAAAATAATATAGCTAGATATTTGAACCATTTTTTAGATAATGTACTTTTCTTAATTTCTCTTATTGCATAAATATTGAAAAGTAAAATTGATAATGGCAAAATACCGAATAACCAAAATATCATCATATTCGGTATAGATGCTTTTACATCAAGTGTATTTATGTTGATTATCTTTTTTGAATTGTCATCAAATAAAACCTGAAAAACTCCAAATTCTTTTTCATTTGTAAACTCAATGAATGCAACTGTAGTATTTGGCGGTGTATTTTCACTTTCAATTGTTGAACGTTTTTTTTCTGACTTCATTAATGAATACTCAAAATCATGTCCAAAATCACGTTCAACTATATTTCTAAATTGCTCCAATCCCAATTTTAAGGTATCAATGTTTGTGTTTTTACCCATCTCACTTTCTAAAGCCATTTGAGAAACACATTTTTCATAGTCTTTTTTCATTAATGTTTCCACAAACTCTTTTGTTTTGTCTTTATAAGTGAAACTATCTTTAATAAAATCACAACTAACAAAAATTGAAATCGTTAAAAGCAAAATTGAAATTCTAATTTTATTCATATTTTTTTGATTATTTTGAGTTAACATTGCCACCAACGTCAGTCTGTGAAAAAACTTAAATCAACCTCTTGAGAATCTCATATTTGAGATTTTTCTTTGGTAGCCTGCGAATACTTTCAAAATTTTAAGAAGTTTTTTTACAGCCTTACGTTCTGGTAATCAGCGGGTTTGGGACTAAATTAAACCCATTATTCGGATTTGCCAAGTCATCCCAAATGCAAAATCAACTTTCCATTAAGGCTAATGACCAAATCCGTTGTAGGCCGTGTTTATTTCTTTGTATTTTTAAGTTATTCTTGAAATTGTTATTTTTCACAAAGTTCTTTCAACTTGTCGAGTGCTTTTGGGTAGGTCTGGTTCATATAATCTAAAAAATCTTCAGTGGCGTCTAAGTCAACAGTAACGGTTGTAGTCCCATTGTTTTCTTCGAAGGTATAGTTTTCAAATCCGTTTGCCCATTTTTCCACTTCTGGTCCTTCTGTAATTTCCTTGTCAGCTTTTAAAAGCCCATAATGTTGAATAGAAACAAATCGGTTGGGAATGTTTTCAGCTATCTTGGAAACCATACCTCCCTTTTCTCCTTTCTCATCTACTCCAATAAATAGAATTTTATTTCCCTTGTCCCAACTTCCTTCATAGGTAGATGTCGGATTAAACAAAGAAGTCCATTGCTCATAAGTTGATTTACTGTTAATGCCAAGCATAAAATCATATATCTTGGTTACAGGTGCATTGATGCTTACTTTGAATTGTAACTTTTTCATAATGTTAAATATTTGTTTGGATTAATCTTTAAAATTGTTACTAGCTGTCGTTTTACATAGCATATAACTTATGTATAGGTCTGATGACGTCCGACTTACTCATCCTAAATCGGGCTGCTTTGTCTGACAAACATCTGTTTATTTAATTTCAAATATATAATAATTATCTTATAAATAATCAAAAAGACTTTTTAGTAGTTGGAAGCTTTTGTATTTAGAAGACCAGTCCAAAAGGAAATCAGGAAATCGAAAACCATGTGCTAAAGGCTGTTAGCAGGAGTCCTTTTCCTTCGATTCTTAATAATTATCCACCAAATGCTAAGAAATGTTTCATAAAATAATCTATAACACGCTTCACAATTTAAGGAAGATATTTGTATGTAGATTCTCCTATAAGAACTTTTTTGATCAACTTTTGGATCAAATCCAGAAGCCAATCGGTCATAATTAATTGTCTTTATGTCGCATAAATGCGTTATAAATAAACAGATGAGCTTGATCCTGGCTAAATTGAGTTCTCATTTTTCTGACAATCAATGGAATATGTTTGTTTTTTTATCATATGCTAAAATATTTTTATTTGTTTAAACAAAATTTTATTAATTATTCATTGAATTATAAAAACTATTGTATTTTTAACAAAGTTTCTAATTAAAAATACCCAGGTATGATTCAAGAACTACAAAAACTTCATTCGGTTTGGGTTGATACTCAAAAAAGAGCCAATGAGAACACTTTATTACCACAAATAAAGTTTGATGAAATTGCCAGTTCGATAATAAGCACTGGTCCTTTCTATTTTTACATTATTGATTTTTATGATATGTCTTTATCAAACATTAGCCCGGCGATAGCTGACATTCATGGATTTGATCCAGAAACTGTATGTTTTAATGATATTCTTGGAACAATACATCCTGACGACATTGAATTTATATCAAGAGCCGAAGCTTCAATACTTAATTTTTTTTATACCAAAATAGGTCCGGAAAAATTGACTGATTATAAAATGAATTACAGTTTTAGAAGTCGAATGAAAAATGGGGAGTATTGCATGCTCAATCATCAAGCCATAATACTGACATTAGATCTAAACGGTGGATTTGGGAAATCATTAAATATTCATACTAAAATTGATCATTTAACCAAGAACAATACGTATCAATATTCCATAATAGCGTTAAAAAATGAGGCGTCCTATATGAATATTGATGTTTTTGAGGATGCGCAATGTTTTTCAGAATTTTCAAAAAGAGAAATTGATATTATTAGGCTAATTGCCGAAGGTCTTGACAACAATAAAATTGCGAAAGAACTTTTTATCAGTGTTGACACTGTAAAAACACATCGTAAAAATATTTTAAAGAAATCCAGTTCTAAAAATACCGCCCAATTAATTCGAAAAAGTACCTTACAAGGTTTATTATAAACTCATAAAATACCCATTTATGGATCTGTCGGATGTGACAATAACTTTTTATCTTTAGGGTTTTTAAATCATTCGATCCATGAATATCATAGGTCACTGCTATTCAAGATATATTATTCTTCAAGCTGTATATTTTAAATTTAGGTTTACGTTAAGCTATCGCGATGTAGCCGAAATAATGAAAATGAGGGGAGTTTAGGATGATCCTACCACAATTCATCGTTCCATAAAATGTGTGTTGTTACATTTTTTCAAATGAAAAAATGTTTAGAGTTACACTTTACTGAATGAAAGTTTTTTGGGTAGTAGTTTCTACCTGGTTTTTCATTGATACTATCATTTGATAGTATCAAAAATAGTTTTTCTCCCAACATCTAAAATTGTTGTTGCTAAAGCTCTGGAATCTGGGTAGTTAATAATAAAGTGGTTTTGCCTGAATGAAAAATACGAATAAATACGCAAATTCCACCAAATTACCAGTCAGTCCAAACACCCGTTGAAGGCAGTTTTTATTACGCAATCGATGAAATTAAGGTTTTTCTCCAACAGCTACAATCATTTCGCATGGCCCAGTAAAGCCTTTTTTAGATTCAAATGTTTGAAGTTCTCTTTCAATTTGCTCCCAAATAACTTGCTTCTCAGCGTCGGATACATTACTCAGCATTTGATGCAAGGCACCAAATGACTCTTTTTCAAATCGAACGCATTCACTTGCCGACGGAAGCTGTAAAGGCGAGTCTACAAGTTCTGACTTCACATTTATAAATCCAGCCTGTTCAAATGCTTTTTCGATAGTGCCTTCGCTACCTAAGCTAAAAGGTCCCGGTTGACCTGGTAAAGGTGGTGGCAATTTTGCCTGATTGCGAATAATAGAAATAGGAATTGAGAAGAATTTATTTTTTTCAGGAGTTGAATAAACAATGGCTGCTACTTTTCCGCCTGGTTTGAGTACCCGCAACATCTCTTTTAAAGCTCGTTGCTGATCAGGAAAATAGATGAGCCCAACTCTGGAAATAACGGCATCAAATGTTGCATCTTCAAGCGTCAGGTTTTCACCATCCATTACTTTCGTCCTGATATTGTTGATGCCATTTTGTTGGGCCATTTTTTGGGCATATTCTAAAATATTAGAGGAAATGTCAGTAGCTAAGACATCACCTGAAGTGCCAACTTTTTTTGCTGCTGTAATGGATTGTTCACCCGCTCCGGCAGCGATATCAAGAACACGATATCCCGTAGTGATACCAGCCATATTGAGCATTTTTTCAGTGGCATCGCCAAGCCACTGATTAAGTGTAGGACTCCACCGAAACCAAGCATCGGCAGCCTCTTGCCACTGGTCATGAGTCGTGTTTTTGTATTTAATAGGGTCAAATTGAGGTGTTGTTGGTTCCATACTATTTAGAATTTAAACTTAAACAAAGGGTTTTCAAAATTGCCTACAACTACAGTACGTCTAAAAACCTCTAAACGAGGGGTTTTGTTGATTTTAATGTAAATTTAAAATTTATTCGAAAACAAATGTTGGTTAGCAAAAGTTATTGTTTGACTATAGGAGAAGGAATAGGAAACATTTGATCAAATTTCTTAAGAGAAATAAATAGGCCCAAAAACCGTTAGCTTTTTTCTTAAACGTCCCGTTCTAAATCTCCAACAGCGGCAATCTGGTCAAGTATATTCGTTTGATTTGGTGAAATGTAATTTTTTACTTCGCTAGTGTTTTCTTTCTTAAAAAGAAGGTCTAATGCATTGTATAATCTTAATAAAACGTCTCGATCCTCTTTTTCAATTTCTAAAGCAGTATTAAAATTAAAAACATAATTGTTCGAATTGCGAACTTCCACTTTTATCGTTTTCGACGTGACTTTAAATTTGACTATATCCATATTGTTCCACTACTATTTTAGGTATTTGACATTCTCTTAACGAGTTCGGTTTTTATTGTACTCTTTATTGAATTATAAAGGTATAGCTGATTTTTTATTTAATTAAGAAAACCAAATAAAAATAGTGTAAATGTTAATAAATCACTCTGTTTGTTAAAAGGTTTTGTAGTAAAGTGCACACGTATATGTTTGCATCAAACAAAAACAGATACTCAAAACGTTTTTACGTTTTAACATAACATAATCACCCTGCCTCTTCACGAGGCACAATGGGCGACCCTTTTCAATTTTAATAGGTTACACTGATAAAAAAATATACTCAAAACCGCCATTGAATTATCAAGAGCAAGTTCAGAATTGGATTGATAGAGGTCTTCAAGTTCCTGACCCATTTCGTGCTCAAAGTTATCTTTCTCCTATTAGTTAATATAGGCTCAGTGCGGCAGAAGGTAAAGAAATTCACTAGTTTTCCTCACTCCTTTTTATTTCATATTCGCCTGTTCCGTCTTTTTGTTTCATCGCGGTAACAACACCATCTTTTATAACAAATTCAAACGTAGCATCAGCAAATTCTTTTGTTTTAAAAATGTGTTCCTTATACGGAATTAGCTCTGTATCCGGAGCGCCACTTATAAACAAATGGTTTTTATTTTTTAGAACTACATTGATTGCATTTGTTCCGATTTTGTATTTTCCGGCATATTTAGTAAGGGTTTCGATCGTACTTAAATTAGTGGCCGTTTTTTTTACAAAGGTAACTTCGCCTTCATCTAATGAAACTATAAAACGGTCTATTTCGCCTTGTGGATTGGTTTGATAGTTTAAGGAATAAAATCCTTTTTCTTCATCGTTATTTGTGTCAAAACGGTCATAATGAAAATGATTCATAGGCAAATGAATGTTGTGTAATGTAAAAACCATTTGTGTATCCTTTTGTTCAACATTAATAATGCCATAAGCATTGTTTTCAAAATCACCCAAGTAATCACTTAATTTATGAGATGGTGTTGTGCCTTTAACCTGACCTTGCATCGCTTTTTCTCTACCTTCTTTGCCTACCTTCTTGCTTGCATTTCTATTTTTCAGGCCTCTTTCGCTCCAAGGTGTAATAGATAATCCTAATAGGTGTTCGTAAACATTATAGATAATTGAATTGTAGCGAAGACTATGGTCACCAATAACAAAAACAATAACGCCGATACCATCTTGTGGCATATAGGATATTTGAGAATGAATGCCATTCAAATCTCCTCCGTGTAAAACCAATTGATGCCCCCGATACGATACTGACTGTCGTCCCATACCATACACCGGATTAAGTATTTCCGTATAACCTTGGGCTAATGAAGTGTTGGGCAAAGCGATGGAAGGTTCCATCGTTGCGCTTACCACAGATTCCGGAAGTACTTGCTTACCCTCATAGACTCCCTTGTTCATTAGTGCCGCAAGCCAATGTGATAAATCGGTCAAATTGGAAACTATCGAACCTGCCGGACCTAAAGCATCGGTTTCGCTGTCGTAGTCAGTTTTGTAGAGAATATTTGTGTCCCTTTTTTCATTATAGGGTACAAAATAATCGGACTGCTTTTTCATGTCAGTAATATTGAAATAGGTATTGGTCATTTTTAAAGGGTTCAATATTTTTTCCTGAACATAAGTTTCCCAAGTCTTCCCTTCAACCAAACTAATAATATGTCCCGAAGCAGCATACATTAAGTTATTGTATAGAAACCCCTGACGCAATGGTTGGACAGGTTCCAAATGTTTTAATTTATCAAATAATTCTGTTCTGTTAAAATCAGATTTGTACCAAATTAAATCGTGTCGGGTAACCCCAGTTCTGTGCGAAAGCATGTCCCTGATAGTAATAGTACTATTCAATTCATTATTATAAAACTGAATTGACGGAACAAAGGTTTTTATGGGTTTATCCCAATCCAATTTCCCTTCATTTACCAGCAAACCGATTGCTGTTGCCGTAAATAATTTAGTGTTAGAAGCAATTTGGAATAATGTGTTTGCCGTGATAGGTGTTTTTTTTTCATAGTCACTATAGCCATAACCTTTTACGAAAACAAGCTCACCATTTTTAACGATTCCAACACCCACACCAGGCATATTCCAACTTTTAAGGTTGGCTTCCATTTCTTTATTAAACGCAAGAAGTTTTTTTTGAATTTTGATATCTTGACAAAAACAAATGTTAGAAAATAGGCATAAACAAATAAAAAAGGTAATTGATCTCATAATTTCTCAGTGTTTTTATGTTATGTTGTAGCACATTTTATATTTTTATTCTTTCACCTTAGGTATTGGAGTGAATGGTTTGATACCAAAAGCAGGATACACCTCGCTTGGAAAGTAAAAAATGCCACCACGAGATACCATAGATATTGTTTTAATGGCTTTGATATTCTTTACTGGATTTCCAGGAATTAAGAAAAAATCGGCCAATTTACCGGGAGCAATGCTTCCGAGATCTTTATCTCCTAAATAGTTAGCCATATCATAGGTTGCCAGTTTTAGCAACTCAGCAGGTGTGTAACCCAATTGTTGGTAGAGCTCCAGTTCGCGATGGTAGAAGAAAGCTCCTCCTAGATCAGTTCCGGGTATGATAAAGATTCCTTTCCTTTTCATCATTTTTAAGGTTTCCACAATTTTATCAAAACCTTTTCGATAGGCTTTGTCATCTTCGGGACTGGCTATTTTTGATAAGGCTGCCTTGAACTCTCGCTGTGAGTTTGGAGGCATATGATCTATGAAGTCCTTGGTTCCTTCCCAAACTTCACCATTTCTAGCTTTCGTTAAGACTTCATGGATTGCTAAGGTTGGATCAATTCCAGTTTTGTTCTGAATATATAAATCCATGGTTTCCTTTACCTTGGGGCTATTCAGGTCTAAATCTGGAAATTTTTTTAAAGCTGTAAGACGAAGCAGGGTACGTGTATCTTCTTTTGGTTGTAAAACCCAGCCCAACATGGTTTGATTGATATGTGTCATTTCGTCAAAACCAGCTCGTAACATCGCATTGGCATTTGAGAATGCAGGCACATGTCCGCATACAAACATTCCATAATCATGGGCTTTTTTAACAATAGCTGGTGCCCAATCTCCATTCATGGAATTGTAGAGTTTTACACCATAAAAGCCCATATCATGATATTTATCTACGGCGGCTAAGGCTTCTTCTTCATTAGAAACCAATATTCCATTATTTGCGCTGTATTCACTTTTGCCTTCAATAAAGCCCAATCTATGAATGCGAGGCCCTGCTAAAACGCCAGTATTTATTTTTGTGATCAATTTGTTCAACACTTCATTGTCGTTGCCCATATCCCGAAAGGAAGTAATACCTGCCAAAATATTTAACAGTGCGTCTTCATCACCACTATGGGCATGCATTTCATACATTCCAGCCACCAAGGTGCCTCCTGAGCCATCAATCATGACTTCGTTCTTTCCCATGGTATTTGCGGCATCGATGCTTACTATGCGGTCACCATCTACTAATACTGATGAAGGTTTAGACAGTGTCAACGTATTAGGATTGAATATTTTTACGTTTGCAATACGCACCTTTTTTCCATAATTATGAGCATACTCTTTTTGCAGGGCCTCAAATCGTTCTGTCGAATATTTTTCGGCTAAGGCCCTGAGTGCTTTTTCCTCAGATTCAAAACCCTCACGAACGATGACAAAACTAGGACTGATTACTGCAAATAATCGTTGGTCTGCGTCTACAATAAAGTACGAGGGGTTAATGTCGGCTCCAGATAATGCATAGGTAGTAAGGTTAAGTCTGATTGAATCAACGGTAATGCTAGTTTTTTCCATTTCAGTAAGCTTGAGGGTTCCGGCGGGGAGCACATCAAATGAATGATTAGGTGATTTTAATAGGCTACGTGCGGTAAGTATCATGGCATAAGGGCTTCCGGATTGATTTACGTACCACAAGGCATTGGGAACGGTATTACTACCACTTCCACTGGCGTCGGTCCATGAAGCATTGGTTCCGTTTAAAGTATAGTGTTCATTCACGGCATTTCCAAAAGTGGTATTACCAGTAATATTCCATTGAAGTGGAAAGCCATCAGTGTTCAACACAATGGTTTCTCTAATCGTTGGTCCACGGCCATTGTTTTTATAGTCGTAATTTATTTGAATGGTATCTCCAAGGATATTTGTTTTAAGGTGCCCGACAGTGGTACTGCCAAAAATGACAGTAAATGTTTCGTTGCCTTGATAATTCGCCAAAGAGGACACTTTGGGAGATTCTTGTTTACTAGGAATAAACAGCATTAAGACAAAGGATAGGTAGGAAAACAGTATTTTCATAGATGATTGGTCTTTAAGAATGCATGAAGATAGTGATTTTATGTTTAGTAGTACGCTTATAACTAATAGTTTAGCTAAGGGTTTGCTTTGGTAGCGAGACCGAGATTTGAACTTTGGACCTCAGGGGTGTTAATTATTTCGGTACTATACGGTTGCACGAAAAACGCGAGCAATGGCTTTAGGATTATCTTTGCGGAAATTAGCAATGGTGTTGTGATCAGGAACGAGTCCTTTTAGAAGACACATAAGTTCAATATTTCGACTGCATTCTTTCTCCAAAGTTCTGGACGAACCCTTGCGATTGAGATAGCCGTAAATAAAGAGTTTGAGTAAATCCGAAGGATGATAAGCGAGTCTTCCGTTTTCGACAAAATCTAAAGCGAATCCAAAATCAGCGAGTTTAAGACTTTCTACAAAAAGGTCAATGAGCCTGATTTTCGATGAGGCAAAAATCGGGAGTTGGTTTCTGTTGGTTACGTTGGTGAATTTCATACTTAAATGCACAAAAAAATTAAATAGTTATACAAATTATTTGAGCGATTTTTAGTGCAAATAAATTGATTGGGAAGAAAGAAGGTTATTGGACAGTTTGACGGTTTGTAGCTACCCGAAGGTGGCAATTTAGAAGCACTTCACTGTCAACCAAGCGCAAGCTTTGATCGATGCATAAAGCTTGATTTAACTACTGAACCGCTGCTTTTGGGCTACTGCTGTTATAGGCTGTGTTTATTTCTTTGTATTTTTAAGAAATTCTTGAAATTGTTATTTTTCACAAAGTTCTTTCAACTTGTCGAGTGCTTTTGGGTAGGTCTGGTTCATATATTCTAAAAAATCCTCAGTGGTGTCTAAGTCAACAGTAACGGTTGTCGTTCCATTGTCTTCTTCGAAGGTATAGTTTTCAAATCCATTTGCCCATTTTTCTACTTCTGGTCCTTCAGTAATTTCCTTGTCAGCTCTTAAAAGACCATAATGTTGAATCGAAACAAATCGGTTGGGAATGTTTTCAGCTATCTTGGAAACCATACCTCCCTTTTCTCCTTTCTCATCTACTCCAATAAATAGAATTTTATTTCCCTTGTCCCAACTTCCTTCATAGGTCGATGTCGGGTTAAACAAAGAAGTCCATTGCTCATAAGTTGATTTACTGTTGATGCCAAGCATAAAATCATAAATCTTGGTCGCAGGTGCATTGATGCTTACTGTGAATTGTAACTTTTTCATACTAATAATATTTGTTTAAATTAATCTTGTGAGTTGTTATTTTTCGTCATACTTAGCAGTCGTTTTACGTATCCTATATCGTCAGTTCTTCTAAAAACCTTCAAACGAACTCAATTTTGTTAAGTGAAGTAATGGACCGCAAGAACAGAAGTGGTTTATTTTATTATCTCGGAAGGCAACAATTCCTCAATTATTTTTGCTTCTTTAACCGAAACAAAATAATTGTTGTTGTCCGCATTCATTGTTACAGATTTTCTCATAGTACCATTTACAAATAAAAGTCCGGCCATGTCATCACACGCATAACCAGATTTTAACTTCCCACTTAGAATTAATTGCTGATATAATGGTCTCCTGCTAGACTCTTTTAGGTAATGGGGAGAATGGCTGAAGTTTAAAAAGTTCAATCCTTCAACTATAGTTAGTTCCTTAGGTCTTGAGTCTGTTGAGCCACCTGTAAACCAGCATAGTGAGCCTGCGCTTCCACCTGCCAGAATTATTGCTTTGTCATACGCCTTTCTTAAGAGAGCGTCAATACCATGAGCTTTCCAAATAGCTAACATGTTTAATGTATTACCACCGGAAACAACTATTGCATCCATGCCCATAATGATTTCTTCAAATGCTTTGGGGCTTGTTGTTGAATTGATGAAAGTCCGTAAAACATAAGGACGAATTGGGAGGTCTTCACAGTTACTATACCATCGAGCTATGGCTGATGGACTGTCGCCATTTGCAGTAGGGACATAGCATATTTTTGGATTGAGCTTACCCGTAAGCCCTGCGATATACTTGATATATATCTGGTCAAAGGCACCTCCCGACACAAATATTGTTTTATCTTTTAATTTATTTTCGTCTTCATTTTTTACTTGTCCTTGCAAATCAATGGTCAAAAGGGTGAGCATCAAAATAGTTGTTAAAAGTGTTTTCATTTTTATTTCATTTTTATTGTTAGAAACACGAATTCTAAACATCATTGGCTTAACCTACTTAAATCAGTATTTGCATTTTGCCAGCTGGTACCATTATTTAAGCTAGTTGCATACCTTTATTTATTATTAAGTTGTCTTTTGAAATCCACTTATTATACATATCACTTGATACATTATGTTGAAAATAACTTTCTGTTAATTCATTAAAACGATTATTTTCTATTAAATTAAAACATTCTGGAAATACATATTTTTATTCTGATTAATTAAGTCAATAAACACTTGACTTTCAATAAATTTTTCAAGTGTTATATAAATAATATTTAAAATTTCATCAGTATTATCATAAGTACAGATTTCTCCGATTTCGCTAATTACAAACCAAAATTGAGCGGTTTCATGGTCACCACAAAAAAAATATTATTTGTTATTGATTATTAAATACTCAATTTCTTCACTTTGTTTAATATTTGATTAAAAATTAGAAACGCATTAAATAGATTAGGTTTTTTAATGTAAAATCAGAGTTTGATTCTGAATGAACAAGTTAAATTATTTAATTTTTAGTAAATTTACACTGATTTTCAGTTAACTAAGTTATGATTATGAGAAAAATTAATTTTTTACTGCTGATTTTTGTTTTTCTGTTTTTTTCATGCAAAAAAGAAATTACTTCAAATAAAGAAGTAGTAGTTGGAAAAAACAGTATGAGTTGTGCACCTCCAACTGTTGATGCCAAATGGTACACTTCAAACAATAAAGCACCTCTATTTAAAGGAATGGATGTTGTTAATTATCCTATCAGTACTAAAGATACGGAAGCTCAAAAATATTTTAATCAAGGACTAGCTTTATCCTACGGGTTTAATCATGCGGAAGCTGCTCGTTCATTTTATTATGCAACTAAACTTGATCCAGAATGTGCTATGTGTTTTTGGGGATTTGCATACGTTCTTGGACCAAATTATAATGCCGGAATGGAACCAGATAATTACCAAAGAGCATACAAGGCCATCCAACAGGCGATAAAATTACAGGATAAGGCAACAGATAAAGAGAAAGCTTTAATTCAAGCTTTAGCTAAACGATATGTTGCAAAACCGGTTGAAGATAGAAGTCAACTAGATATTGCTTTTTCCAATGGAATGAAGGAAGTAAATAATAAATTTCCGGATGATGTTGATATTAATGCATTATATGCAGAGTCTGTGATGGACTTGCATCCTTGGGATTTGTATGACAAGAATGGCTCAGCTAAGAAATGGACTCCTGAAATTGTAGCTTTATTTGAAAAAATACTCAAAAAAAATCCAAAGCATATTGGTGCCAACCATTTTTACATTCATGCTGTGGAAGCTTCGAATACGCCAGAACGAGCCAATGCTTCAGCTCAATTTTTTGATGATGGGAATGCAAAATATTTAGGACATTTGGTTCATATGTCTTCTCATATTTATATCAGAACGGGAGAGTATCATAAAGGAACTTTGGCTAATATTAACGCTGTTAAGGTGGATAGTAATTATGTTACCATGTGCCACGCGCAAGGTGCTTATCCGTTAGCATATTATCCGCACAATTATCATTTTATGACTGGAACAGCTACTATGGAAGGCAACTCAAAATGGGCTATGATTGGAGCTAATGAAACTTCAAATCATGTACATCCAAAAACGATGATTGAACCTGGATGGTCAACCCTACAACATTATTATGTAATTCCGTATTATGTGGCAGTGAAATTTGGACGATGGAATGAAATTCTGAAAATGAAATTGGTTAATGATACTTTAAAATACCCCGTGGCAATATCTCATTATGCCCGAGGAATGGCTTATTTGGGTAAAAAAGAAAATAAAATGGCTAAAGCCGAATTACTTAGTCTCGATGTTTTGGCTAATGATAAATCCCTTGAGAAAATGACCATTTGGGAAATCAATTCGATGTTGAACATTGTTCAGATTGCGTCCAAAGTTTTAAAAGCAGAAATTTTGGCTTCCGAAAGAAATTATGCTCAAAGTATTAATTTGTTGCAAAAAGCAGTGGCTATAGAAGATGGTTTAAATTACAATGAGCCACCAGATTGGTTTTTTTCGGTAAGACATCATTTGGGAGCCATACAAATTGAAGCCGGGAGATATGATGAAGCAATAAAAACGTATGAAGAGGATTTAAAAAGATTACCAAAAAACGGGTGGGCACATCACGGATTGAAATTGGCTTATGAAAAACGGAACAACAAAGCTAAAGTTAAAGAAATGGAAAGACTGATTGTTAAAAGTTGGGCCACCGCCGATGTAAAAATTACAACCTCAAGGATTAAATAAAAAAAAATCGCTAATAGTTCCCAGCAACGGGAAATGATTAATCGGTATTTTCCTTCGTTATAAATTTCAATCTTTGAATGATCAGTATTGATTTTTAAATTAGGGGGATCTATTTATATGAGCGTTTTTCTTGGTACGATTAAGCATCTTTATAAAAATTAGGTATGAATTTTATAAAGGATTTCTCCATCAAGTTTCTCATCGTTCTAATCCCACTTCCTTTTGTTTCCGCAAGGTTTGTTTTTTGTGAAAAATTGATGCGATAAATGGGTTTCTGTTTTTAGATCCTGGTTCTCCCAATTGCTTTTCTGGTTTTAAAGAAAAGCCAGAGTTTGTGTTCCTATTCTGTTTCCGTATCGGATTATTTGAATAGGTTGGTTTTCTCTATATGTTCTGTGAATAAAGGCATTTACTAATATTTGGCTAAAGTTCAAAAAGTATAAATGAAACACTATATTTTATTTATACCTTTTCTGTTTATTAAATAGGAACCTCAGTCTATGAAAAAAATACTACAAAAAAAGAGGCGCAATAGCCTCTTGGAATTTCTTTGAATTATTTATCGAAAACCCCATGAGCGATGGATGTAGAGCGGTTCCGTTCAACAGAAGTTTAATTGTTCGTGCTACGCACAACTAAGCTATTGTGTGAGCTTGTTTATTTAACTTTTCGATGTCTGATTTTACTAAATCAATTTTCTCTCTATTTGATATTTTTGAAATTAGAGATGTGTAGTGATTATTTTCTTCATGATCCGTTAAGATAATTTCTTGAAAATAAAATTCTTGCGAATTCCTTTTGCTAAACATTGTAGAAAACATCTTAAATCTAAACTCTTGAGGGGAAAATTTTATATTTCTATTTTTACGTATTTTAATAGGAACAACATCACAATAATAGTAAATAATAATATCATTGTTTAATAGGTAATCAAATATAATTCCAATAAATTTATTAAGAGTTTTGTATGAATTACTTTCTATATTCAAAGACATTAAAACTATTGAAACGTCAACTAAAGCAATGTCATAATTGTTTTGGTGTGTAGTTACTTCTCTGAAACTAACAAGGTATTGATAACCTTCTTCTGTTTCAAAAGGAATTTCTAACTCTAAACTCAAGATAGTAATTATTTAGATTTAGGAAAATAGATGTCTTTTTTAGCAAGTAGTTTTGCTTTATGGTCTTCTTTTTCAGCACGTAGTTTTCTAAAGAATTGTAATAACTCTTTAGATGGATTTTCTATATGTAGTGTCTGTGCTTTCATAGTTTCTTGTTACAAAAGTAATAATTATTTTTGTACGGGCAACAAATTTGATTGCTAATTATTTTGTTTGTGTATACTTGCCTCTGAATAAATATTAAATTCAAAGATTTGGGTATCAACTATTTTTGGGTATTTTTTCTTAAATTCTTCTCTTTTCAACTCGTCTTTATATTTAATAAACATGTTTGTGGAAATGTTAAAGTTCAGAGAATTAAAAAAGGGAAAAAAATTCTTAGGCCTATTCCGATTACGGGTGAATTAATGGAACTGCATATCGAAATGGGTTACAACGAAAAATATATGACAAATGTTTATATTTTATGTCCTGATCGTACAATGAGTGTGAAATTTTTAATGGATCTTTTATCTAAATCGTTTACACATTATTGGAAGAGCACAGGAATCAATAAAGATTATAGTTTGAAAAATTTACGAAAAACATACTTTACATGGGTGAATAGGGTAATGGGTGATGAAACTAAGATTTTATCATCACATTCAACCGATGGGGTCTTGAAAAAGTATTATTTAGATCCCAAAGTTTTATCTGTGATCACAAAAGGGGCTTTGGAAATTAAAATATTTGGTTAGATTTTAAAAGGTATAAATGAAAAACTACATTTCATTTATACCTTTTCTATTTGATGTTCAATAAAATTTGTAGCTCAATTTATAAAATTCCTCACTCCCGTCCTCACTTGAGTGGTTTAAAGTCTGTATTTTCAAGACATTATTTCAATAAAAAACCCTTAAACATTTGCTGTTTAAGGGTTTGCTTTGGTAGCGAGACCGAGATTTGAACTCGGAAAAAAAATATTTTTAAGCCTTTAGACTTATTTTTTTTGATTTTTATCAGCTTATAAGTTTAAAATTATCATGAAATTCCTAAATGTTCAGAAATAATTTTCATGGGGTCTGATTTACTTGCGATATGCCACCCATTCCAATCCAAACTGGAATAATGATAAGTCATGAAACACCAACATTGTTAATTATTGTTATTATTAATCTACAAATGTTTCTTTTAAGACTTCTTTGACTTTTCGAATTTCCTTTTCGGTTAGATTTCCTAAAACTTTGATTATTCTTTGTCTGTCTACAGTTCTGATTTGGTCCAAAACGATCCAACCTTTTTTCTTATCGTGATTTATTTCAACTCTTGTCGGATATGTTTTTGAACTGCTTGTCATGGGAGCAATAACAATTTTTTGTAAAAACTTATTCATTTCGTTGGGGGAAATAATTACGCAAGGCCGCATTTTCTTCATTTCACTTCCAATAGTCGGATCAAGATTAGCCAAGACAATTTGATATTGTTTTAAATCCATTCTTCAAGATTTTCGTCTTCAAAGACATCTTTTATAAGCAATTTATCATCTCCGTTTTCGTGCATTTTGTTAAAAGCTTTTTCCCAACCAGTTCTTGGCTCTGTTTTTGGCTTTAAAATAATATAACCTTTTTCAAGTATAAGTTCCACTTTATCTGTTATATTATATTTTTCTAATATGGTTTTCGATAAACGAATTCCTTTAGAATTTCCGATTGGTATAATTGAAATATCCATAATATATTTTTTAGTAATTACAAAGTTATTACTTTTTTCGAATACTCCAAATTTTAGTGCCAATTTTTCAATGGCAGTTAACGGCAGTTTGTGAAAAAATTTCCATTTTGGTACTAACAAATATAGGGAAGTATTGCTGTGAAAACAGGATTTTTTATAAGGAGCGTCGGGAATTGTTACTAAAAATGAGAATTATAGACCGGAATAAGCAGAGTTTTTTCCGAAGGAAAATACCATTGATGCAAACAACTCCTACTAATTGTATGTACTAATCACAATTCTCCTTTTCCAAAATTTTTGCTTTCGACAAAACGATATATTATTACACCATCAATTGCAAGTTAAGTATTTATACAAACCATAAATCCAGAAATTACCATTCGGAATTCGCCAACAAATAATCTACTACAATAACAACATTTGGGTAATTCAAATGCAATGGCTTTTAGAAGATATTCGCCCCAATTACCACAGCATTACCGATTTCAGAAAAAACAACCCAGCTGTTTTAAAGAACACTTTCAAACTATTTGTTTCCTTCTTGAAAGATGCCGATTTGATAGGCGGAGAAACCATGCCATCGATGGCACCAAAAGCCGAGCACATAATAGCAAGAAAGCCAATTTCAACCAAAAGAGAATCGACAAACACCTTGAATATATAGAAAGCAAAACCCAAGAATACCTAACAGCTTTGGATGAAAATGATGTTAAAGAAAGTCCAGCTAAAATCCAAAATATCCAACAAAAGATAGACCGGCCAAAAGGGAATAAATTGCGCTATGAATTACTGGAAGAAAAACTAAAAGACAGCGGTGAACCCCAAGTGAGTACAACCGATAATGATGTAAGAGCTTTATGAGAAAGGAAAGTGATTTTGAACCGTAATTAAAGCATAGTATCAAAATCACTAAACTTTCAGATAACCAGCCTAAAAAAGTAAATTTCAAAAGGTATAAATGGAAAACTACATTTAATTGATACCTTTTCGGTTTGATGTTTAATAAAATTTGTGGCTCAATTTATAAAATTCCTCACTTGAATTCCTCACTTATAGAAGTTGAGGTCTGCATTTTCAAGACATTATTTCAATAAAAAACCCTTAAACAATTGTTGTTTAAGGGTTTGCTTTGGTAGCGAGACCGAGATTTGAACTCGGGACCTCAGGGTTATGAATCCTGCGCTCTAACCGACTGAGCTATCTCGCCATGATTAGGGTGGAAAACCATCCCTGAATGCGGGTGCAAATATAAAAATAATATTACAGCTTGCAAGTATATTTTTAAGAAAAAAAAATATTTTTAAAAATGCTTTTTTTTCAAAGTTATATTCTTATATTTCACAAAAATTAAATGTAGCTCATGGACCAAAAAGTACGTTACGAAATCGAGTTTCCCATAAATTCCTCGCCTCAACTATTATATCAATATATATCGACTCCATCTGGTCTGTCAGAATGGTTTGCCGACAACGTGAATTCTCGTGGAGAGTTCTTTACTTTCATTTGGAATGACTCCGAAGAAAAAGCCAGGCTTGCCTCTAAGAAGTCGGGTGAGAAAGTTAAATTCAAATGGGTTGATGAAAACAGTAAAGACACGGAGTACTTTTTTGAATTGCATATTTTAGTTGATGAGCTTACCAAGGATGTTTCTTTAATGGTTGTTGACTTTGCTGATAAAAATGAAATCGATGAAGCAACACAACTTTGGGAAAATCAAGTTTCGGATTTGAAACATCTAATTGGTTCTGTCTAGTAAAATCATATTTTATGACTTATATTTGCCCTAAACAAAATTTAGGGCTTTTTTTATGATTAATTTTAATGGAACTATACTGTCTCAAGATGCTACTATGTTGACACAGAATCGCGCTTTTTTATATGGTGACGCTGTTTTTGAAACAGTTAAAATAATAAATAATAAGATTCTTTTTTTAGAAGATCATTATTTTAGATTAATGTCGTCCATGCGAGTGGTTCGAATGGAAATTCCCATGAATTTTACCATGGAGTATTTTGAAGAACAAATACTTACGTTGGTTAATAATAATGCTTTAGCAGACTCGGCACGAGCCAGAATTACCATTTATAGAAATGATGGAGGTTATTATTTACCACAAAACAATACGATTTCTTTTTTGATTCATGCGATAGCACTTGAAAAAACGGTGTATTCATTTGAAGAAAAGGAATATGAAGTAGATTTATATAAAGACTTTTATGTGACCAAACAATTGCTTTCTTCCATAAAAACAACGAATAAAATTATCAATATTACCGGTAGTATATATGCGGATGAAAATGGATTAGATAATTGTATTTTGCTAAATGACAGTAAGAATGTTGTGGAAGCGCTGCAAGGAAATATTTTTATGCTTCTTGGTAATAAACTGATTACTCCGCCTGTTTCGGAAGGATGTCTGAATGGTGTAATGAGAAAACAAATTTTGGGTTTGGCCAAAAAAATAGAACATATAGAGGTAGTGGAAGAAATAATTTCTCCATTTGATCTTCAAAAGGCAGATGAATTATTTATTACAAATGTCATAAAAGGCATTCAGCCTGTTACAAAATATCGTAAAAAGGAATTTACAACTAAATTAGCAAACGTACTAGTTGAGAAACTTAACGAAGCGGTTAGAAGCGTTTGTTTAATTTAAATAAGGATTTTCCGGAGCATTTGACCAAATAAGATAGTCTCCGCCTAGTTCTATAATTTGCTCTTTCCAGAAATGAGCGGCTGATTTCCCTATGATTTTATTTTCATAATTGTTTTCCGTGATGATCCACGAATTACACTCCATTTCTGTTTCCAATTGGTCTTCTTCCCAACCGGTATATCCCAAAAAGAAGCGAATGTTGTTTTTGCTTATCTTTCCCGAATTGATGAGTTCTTTTGTAGATTCAAAATCACCTCCCCAATAAATACCATTTGAAATTTCGACACTATTTGGAATCAGCTCAGGGATGTCGTGAATAAAATAGAGATTATCTTGTTCTACCGGCCCTCCGTTATAGATTTTAAATCTTGCATCGATATCTGGGATAAGATCGTGGATAGTATATTTCAAAGGCTTATTGATAATAAAACCAACAGAACCATCCTTATTATGGTCCGCTAATAATATTACGGATCTGCTAAATGATAAATCTCCAAATATAGAAGGCTCTGCTACAAGAAGATGTCCTTTTTTTAATTTTTCTGAAATCATGACGGCTAGTTTTTTTATTAAATTTAAGAATTAAATTTTGATAATTCCAAACAAAGTCGTTTAAATGCATAAAAAAACCTTCCATCTGGAAGGTTTTGATTATATTGGAAAACTTAAATTAGTTTACCGCTCCTTCTAACTCAGCACCAGCTTTAAATTTCACAACATTTTTAGCTGCGATTTGGATAGTTTTTCCTGTTTGAGGATTTCTTCCGTCTCTAGCAGCTCTAGCTGAAACAGACCATGATCCGAAACCTACTAAAGATACTCTTCCGCCTTTTTTCAAAGTACCGCCTACGTTTCCTAAAAATGACTCTAAAGCTAATTTTGCTGCAGCTTTTGTAATTCCTGCATCAGCAGCGATAGCATCGATTAATTCTGATTTGTTCATAATAAATAGTTATTAATTGTTGGTTAAAAAAATTGTTAATACACAAATTTAGTAGGAAATACGTTCCTTGCAAGTGTTTTATGTTATTTTAGTTTGTTTTGTTAATAACTTATTTTTTTTGTTCATAAAACCAAGCCTATTTCTTGTTAAAAACATCGAAACACCCGTTTTTACTGATGTTAATGGACTTTCGCATTTTCTGAAAAAGACATTCCATTTAACAATTCTGCAGTGTTTATTCTCTTTTTCCCCGGAAATTGTAAACTTAGGACCTGTATGAATGCATCTTTTACAGCAATTTTCATCTCTTTTTTGTTGCAAATCAAACTACCATTGGTAAAATTGTGATCTTCTGAGATGAGTTTTGCTTCGTATATTTTTACATTCCACTCTTCATTCTTGTCTGCAAAGTAACACCAAGCTGCGGGATATGGACTTAAACCTCGAATCAGATTGTTTATTTCTAAAGCTGATTTTGTCCAATCTATTTTACAATTCTCTTTATTTAGTTTGTATGCGGTTTTTATATCGGCATCGTCTTTCTGGATAGTAGTAGTCACGTTGCCTTTTTCAATCATCTCCAAAGTCGCAATCACGGTCTTGCTTCCTAAATTCATTAAACGATCGTGAAGCTGTCCTGCGTTTTCATTTTCTTCTATAGGTATTTCCGAGCTTAAGATCATGGCGCCAGTATCAATTTTATCATCAATAAAAAAAGTGGTGATGCCCGTTTTTGTTTCCCCATTTATGATTGCCCAATTTATAGGCGCCGCACCGCGATAATTAGGCAGGAGCGAAGCGTGAAGATTAAATGTTCCTAGCGAAGGCATTTCCCATACTACTTTTGGCAACATTCTGAAAGCAACAACGATTTGCAAATTAGCGTTTAACAATTTTAATTCCGATAAAAAAGTTTCGTCTTTAAGATTTACCGGCTGTAACAACGTAAGATTATGGGCCAGCGCATATTCTTTGACTGCTGAATATTTTATTTTTTGTCCTCGACCCGCAGGTTTGTCTGCCGCTGTAATAACACCAACAACCTCATAGTTGTTTTTGATTATAGTGTCCAGAATTCCAACAGCAAATTCCGGAGTTCCCATAAAAACAATTCGTAATTTTTTCATTATGATTTTAAAGTGTATTTATTGTTTGGTTTCACAAGTATAATATTGTTCTCTAACAAATGCTGCAGCACAAAGATAACGTCCTCTGGGTTGTCTTTCGTTCGATTTTGTATGTCTTTGGAATTTAAATCTTCTGTTTGCAGTAGCGTAATAATCTCTTTTGAAAGGGAGGTTACATCCCTTTTCTTATTTTTTTTAGTAATGCAATAGGAGCAGATACCACAATCAACGTCTGTCTTTTCACCAAAATAACTCAAAATCAATTTACTTTTGCAAACTTTTTTCTCAGTTATATAATAGAGTACAGATTGGAGTTGCTCTTTTTTTAATTGATTTTGATTTTCTAAATATTTAGCAACCCTGTTTATTGTTCTTTCATCCTCGCGAATTTCATTAAAGATTAAGGTAGCATCATTGTTTTTTGAATGGTACTCAATAATCTGTTTTTCTTTTAATTTATGTAAAACTGCCTGTATTTGATTTGTAGTATGCTTTGACTTTTTTGCAATCAAATCTAAGTTGAAAGCCGTTTGTGTTTCATAAATTCCCGGATAGGTGCGCAATATTGCCAGAATGATTTCTTCGTCATTCGGATTCAAACTCATATAACGGATTACTTCTTTGGAAGGAATAAGAAATTGGAGTGTGATTTTTTCGGAAAACTCTTGGGATAGATTGATAATACCCTGTCGGTCCAGAAATTGCATTGCATTGTATGTTTTCAATGTCGGGAACTCATACTTCAAACAAAAATGATGCAAATTAAAAGTGAATTGTTCGTCGATTCCTTCTCCGTAGGCAATCTGGAAATAATTACAGAGTTTGATATACATCAGATTCAAAAACTTTTTATCAGGTAGCATATTGATAACCTGATTTTCAGTTTGCATACTATCTGATGGGCTGGTTAATAAGATTGCATATGCTTTCTCTCCATTTCTTCCCGCTCGTCCTGCTTCTTGATAGTAGTTTTCTAAATTTTCGGGAAGCTGTATATGAATGACTGTTTTTACATTGGCTTTATCAATTCCCATCCCAAAGGCATTTGTCGCAACAATAACTTGCACTTCTTCATTCATCCAGGACTGCATGTTTTTATCTTTTTCTTTGGAAGTGAGTCCACCGTGATAATACGTTGCTTTGAATCCTAACGACTGCAATTGAGAGGAAATGTCCAAACAGGATTTTCTGTTTCTTACATATATTATGGAAGGTTCAGGATTTTTCTTGAGTATTTGTTCAATTCTGGAAAGTTTGTCTTCTACTTCAAAAACCATATAGGCAATGTTTTCCCTTGCAAATGATTTCTCAAAGACTTTTGGATTGTGCAATCCTAAATCAGTAATGATATCTGCTTTGACTTTTGGTGTTGCACTTGCCGTCACTGCCAGGAAAGGGATTTTGGGAAAATGTTTCTTTAATGCTGAAATTTTCAAATATGCTGGCCTGAAATCATGTCCCCACTGAGAAACACAATGTGCTTCGTCAATGGTAATCAGATTGATAGGTAGGTTTTTTATTCTTTCGAGAATCCAGTCCGATTGTAATCGTTCCGGGGATAGGTACAGGAATTTGTAATTTCCAAATTGGCAATTGTCCAATAGGTCAATCATTTCGTCCGATTTTATTCCGCCAGTCAATGCAATGGCCTTAATGCCCCGCTTTTGTAAATTAGCAACCTGATCTTTCATCAATGCCACTAAAGGGGAGATTACAAGACAAATTCCTTCTTGCATCAATGCGGGAACTTGAAAACATATTGATTTCCCACCACCGGTAGGCATTATCGCAAAAGTGTCTTCGCTATCCAAAACAGAATTTATAATTTCGTTTTGCAGCGATCTAAATTTAGTATGTTTCCAGTATTTTTGAAGAATTTGTAATGCTTCTGGCATAGATTTCAGTCCCAAAGCTTCGGGATTAGATTTTAATTTATACTATTGAAAAAACCGTAAATCCGAATTTATAATTTTTAAATTATTTGGAAATTTTATCTAAGATAAAAAGAATTCTGTTAGCAACACTATCTTTAGGTACTTCAATAAGTTCGTAGCCATATTTTTCATAGGTAGTTACCAGATGGTTATCGATATTTTTTGCTTGTTCGAAGTTCTCATAGCGCTCTGTATCACTAATATAGATTTCTTCCCAAGGTGGAAGAATGAAGATTTTGGTGTACTTATATTCCTGGCAGGCCAAATCAAAGAAAGCAGGATAACTATCTCCAATATAGTGCATATAGGCTATGACATCAGGAATGCCACGATCGATGAAAACAATTTCATGAGGTTCTTCAAGCGCGCTTTGAAACTGTTTTTTTCGGCCCTCCAAAAGTAGTTCACTAAATAATAAGGGGTTTTCAAGAAACAATTGTTCGATGCCCTGTTTTTGGGCTTCTAATGTTACTTGTCTGGAAATTTCGGGATAGCAACAGTACCCATTAGCAATTAATCCGTCAATGATTGTACTTTTTCCAGTTCCGGGACCGCCGATGATAACTATGATTTCTTTCTGCACTTTTTACAAATAAGGCGCGAAATTACTTAAACAAATTGGAATTTAAAAAATGATTGTCCTAAAATAATAGTATTTGACAAAAAATCATATTTCAAAATTCATAATTTACATTTGAAACCGTATATTTGCCTTTATTTTTAAATAGAAAATGGACAAGAAGACCGAAGAATTTTATGATAGATTAAAAGTGGAGTTGGATATGAGCAATACATGGCCAGCTTTATATTTGTTTAAATTTATTGTACCGACAGAATCAGATAATGTTGAACGTGTCGAATTGGCTTTTGACTGCATGGGAGCCGTAATAAAAACGACAAAGTCTAAAACAGGTAAATTTACTAGTATATCTGTTGATGTTCAGATGAAAGATGCACAAGAAATAGTAGATAAATACCTAGAAGTTTCTACAATTAAAGGTATTGTTTCCCTGTAATATAACAAGTTTTTGATGCATACAAATCGAATGATTATAAATCTTCGAAAAAGAGGCATATTTAGATCAAAAAAATATACATTCGAATATGAATTCAAAATATATAAAAGAAAACGCGAACGATACAGTCCATCATTTGGAATATAATGCGGAGCGCTCGCATTTAATTATTCCGGAATACGGTCGTCATTTGCAGAAACTAATTGATCAGGCGACTAAAATTGAAGACGATGTGGAGCGCAATAAAGCGGCAAAATATATTATTCAGGTAATGGGAAGTTTGAACCCCCATTTACGTGATGTTCCTGATTTTCAGCATAAATTATGGGATCAGATTTTTATTATGTCTGATTTTAAATTAGTTGCTGATTCACCGTACCCAATCCCTTCCCGCGAAGTTTTGCAATTAAAACCGGATGTTTTAAAATACCCGCAAAATTTTCCAAAATACCGCTATTATGGCAACAACATAAAGTATATGATTGATGTCGCTAACAAATGGGAGGATGGCGAAATGAAAAATGCATTGGTGAAAGTAATTGCCAATCACATGAAAAAATCATATCTCAGCTGGAATAAAGATACGGTTAAGGATGATGTTATTTTCGAACATTTATTTGAATTATCAGGTGGTAAGCTGAATCTGATCCAAAGTTCAGAAGAACTTTCAAATACCACTGACTTATTAAGAACTAATAAGCGAGTATCCAATAAAATCACTCCGGTTGGGCAACCAAAAATTCTAAGCAATAAGAATTTGAAAACGGGAAAACCAAAGCCTTTCGTAAAAAACAACAATCCAAAATAAAATAGGCACTAAGTTGTTTGGATTCTGAGTTGCTTATTTAATAAATCAGCAAAAACTTCGGAACCTTTCTTTCCTAAAACCTAAGAACCTTAAAAAAAGAATATGGGAATTTTCAAAATAGAAGGTGGCATTCGTCTAAAAGGAGAAATCACGCCACAAGGAGCTAAAAATGAAGCATTGCAAATCTTATGTGCCGTTCTTTTAACTCCTGAAAAAGTGACAATCAATAATATCCCTGATATTATAGATATCAATAAATTAATTACTCTTTTAGGGAATTTAGGCGTTAAAATCCAAAAAAATGGATCTGACTCTTATACTTTTCAAGCGGATGATGTTAATGTACAGTATTTAGAAACAGAAGCATTCAAGCAAGAGGGTGGTTCTCTTCGAGGTTCTATTATGATTGTTGGACCATTATTGGCTCGTTTTGGCAGAGGGTATATTCCAAAACCTGGAGGAGACAAAATAGGTCGTAGAAGACTGGATACGCATTTTGAAGGATTTATTAATCTTGGAGCGAAATTCCGTTACAATAGAGAAGATCATTTTTATGGTGTTGAAGCACCTAAAGGATTAAAAGGTGCTGATATGCTGCTTGATGAAGCATCAGTTACCGGAACTGCAAATATTGTTATGGCTGCTGTTTTAGCCAAAGGAAAAACAACAGTCTATAATGCCGCCTGTGAACCTTATTTACAACAATTGTGTAAGATGTTAAACTCCATGGGAGCTAAAATAACAGGTGTTGGGTCTAACTTATTGACTATTGAAGGTGTTGAAAGTCTGGGAGGTTGTGAGCATAGAATTCTTCCGGATATGATTGAAATAGGTTCATGGATTGGATTAGCTGCCATGACCAGAAGCGAAATTACCATTAAGGATGTAAGTTGGGATAACCTTGGTATTATTCCGAATACTTTCAGAAAATTGGGAATTACCTTAGAACGAAGAGGAGATGATATTTATATTCCTGCGCACGAAGACGGATATGAAGTTAAGACAGATATAGATGGTTCTATTCTTACTATTGCTGATGCGCCTTGGCCAGGATTTACGCCTGATCTATTGAGTATTCTTTTAGTAGTAGCGACTCAGGCAAGGGGAGATGTGTTGATTCATCAAAAAATGTTTGAAAGCCGATTGTTTTTCGTAGACAAGTTGATTGATATGGGAGCAAAAATTATGTTGTGTGACCCACATAGAGCAGTGGTTATGGGACATGATTTCAAATCACAATTGAAAGCAACAACGATGTCTTCACCGGATATTCGTGCTGGAATTTCATTATTGATTGCTGCTCTTTCTGCTAAAGGAACAAGCACTATTCAGAATATAGAACAAATAGATAGAGGATATGAGCGAATTGACGAACGATTAAGAGCTATTGGTGCTAATATCATTCGAGCATAAAACCTAAGTTGGTACTGAAAAAATCGTTTAAATAATCCTGTAGGAATGTAAATTCAAAAATATTAGGGACTATTTAAACGATTTTTAATTTTTATTAAATTATTACAAAATACAATGTCTAACGAACAAACAGCAATTAAAGCAACTTATTTTAGCATAATTGGAAACATAAGTTTGGCTATTATTAAGGGTTTGGCTGGTTTTTTTGGAAATTCATACGCTTTAATAGCAGATGCAATCGAATCTACGACTGATATTTTTTCTTCATTTTTAGTATTGTTCGGAATCAAGTATTCTAATAAACCACCCGATGAAAATCATCCCTACGGACATGGTCGTGCTGAGCCATTAATAACTTTTTTGGTAGTCGGTTTTTTGATTACTTCTGCTACTATTATTGCCTATGAAAGTATTATTAATATTGGTACACCCCATGAATTACCAAAATCCTGGACACTTTTTGTTCTGGGAGCTATAATTGTCTGGAAAGAGTATTCCTTTCGTTTGGTGATGAAACGCAGCAGGGAAACCAATAGTTCATCATTGCGTGCCGATGCGTGGCACCACCGAAGTGATGCAATAACATCGGTTGCGGCATTTTTAGGAATTTCTATTGCCCTGATTTTAGGGAAAGGATACGAATCAGCGGATGATTGGGCGGCTCTGTTTGCATCAGGATTTATTCTTTATAACAGTTATCTGATTTTCAGACCTGCGCTGGGAGAAATTATGGATGAACATCTAAATGATGATTTAATAGAGGAGATCAGAAAGGTTTCCTTTCAGGTGGAGGGGATTATTGATACCGAGAAGTGTTTTATACGCAAATCGGGCATGAGATATCATGTGGATCTTCACGCTCGCGTTGCCGGTGATATTACAGTAAAAGAAGGGCATGAATTAGCCCATAAGCTAAAAGATACCTTACGACAGGAAATACCTGAATTAGGCCACGTTTTGATTCATGTGGAGCCCAATGAATGATTTTGGACTTTCTCCCTATGGTGTAGTTTTTAAGTCGCTATAAATACAAAAGGTACCGGAAAATTATCTCCGGTACCTTTTGTGTTTTAATTCTGGTAGTAATGTATTTTCTTAAATTATAAAAGACTGTAGGGCCAGTTCGTAACTTTTTAATCCAAAACCCAGAATAACGCCTTTGGCATTTCCTGAAATATACGACTGATGTCTGAAGCTCTCCCTAGAAAAAGTATTCGAAATATGTACTTCAATGACGGGAGTAGTAATGGCTTTTATAGCATCACCTATCCCTATAGAGGTATGTGTATATGCGCCTGCATTTAGAATAATACCATCGTAGGAAAAACCAAATTCCTGAATTTTATCTATTAATTCCCCTTCAATATTACTTTGGTAATAGGTTAGCTGAATTTGTGGGTATTTTGATTGTAAAGTTGTAAAATAGTCTTCAAAAGTTTGACTACCATAGACCTCTGGTTCTCGTTTACCCAAAAGATTAAGATTTGGCCCGTTGATGATGCTTATTTTCATAGTTGTTGTTTTGGTAAAAATAAAAAAACCGTTCCAATTTAAAGAACGGTTTTGATAAATTTAATTTTTTTGTTGTTGCTAGAATTTGAAACCTGCTGAAATCTGAACCACTGAGTTCTTAGTTTCTGCCTCTTTTGAAGCTTCTGTTAGTCCTAGTACATAACGGGCTTGCAGGAAAAAATGTTTTGTAATATCAAATCCTAAACCTCCTACAGCCGCAAAATCAAAGGTCTCTGAATCCTCAACATCAAATTCTTTTCTTTCGCTCAATAAAAACGATGCTTGCGGGCCAAGGTCAAGGCTGACCGTTTTATTCAAATGAATTTTTGCTAATACAGGAATTGATAAATACCCTAATTCATTTCTGAACTCGTCAACAGCATTTTTGTACGTTGCACCCTGAGTAGAATACAATAATTCAGGTTGAATGGAGAAACCTTTTATCAAACTAATTTCAGCAACTAAACCGGCATGATAACTTGTAATAGCGTCTGTTTTGTAATTTTCGCTGTTTATTGTAATATCAGTACCTGTCTGGTTGGCATAATTTAAACCACCTTTAAGACCAAATTTAACCAATTGTGCCTGCATGTCTACGGACACGGCAAGAAGTACTACTGCAACCAGAATTATTCTTTTCATAATTTTTTTTTTATATTAATAATTGAATTGGGACATTACTTAAAACTATTTTGTTTAAGTATTATTGTCTGATTTTTTACAAACATACGCATTCAAAAATTAGTCCATAAAATTATTAAATTAACATTTAAAGCTATTTTAAACATCATTTTTTCTACTTCAAACGTCTTTTAATATGTAAGATAATGGTAATCAATTAGTTGAAAATTATTTTTTTTGTTGTTTTTAAACGGATTAATATGGTACTGAACGAGTTTTGCTGTTTAAAAAGTAATGCCGTGTTTGTTTTTTTTAACTTTGAGTCTATAAATTTTAAATGATAAATCATGAAAAAAATTATTTTAACACTAGTATTGGCGCTCGGATTTGGATTTGTGAGCGCTCAAGAAAAGGAAGACATGGCATTTGGGGCTAAGGCCGGGTTGAATTTGGCTACTATTACCAATGCAGACGGATCCAGCACTTTGGTAGGATTTCACGTAGGTTTTTTTGCAGAGTTTATGTTGGGCGAAAATTTCGCTGTGCAACCTGAATTGCTGTACTCCACGCAAGGTGCTGAATTTGACGATGGAGACTTGAAGTTGGACTATATTACTATTCCTGTTATGTTGAAATATTACGTGGCGGATTCTTTTAGTTTAGAAATAGGTCCTCAGGTAGGTTTTCTTGTGTCTGCAGAAGAGGTTGGTGTAGATATTAAGGATGATGTTAAATCAACTGATTTCGGTCTAAATTTTGGAGCTGGCTATGACGTTACTCCAAATTTGATCATAGGGGTGCGCTATAATTTAGGGTTAAACAGATGGCAGGAAGCGCTATTCCCTGGTGAACCGGAATCTGAAAATTCTGTGTTTCAAATTTCTTTGGGTTATAGATTTTAATAATTTTAATACTAAAAATAGTACTATGCCTCCCAATTGGGGGGCATTTTTTTAATAGATAGGTTTAATCGTAAAATAATGGGGCGGATTTAAACTGTTGATAATTATGTTTACAACTTGAATTAGTAAGAATTTTAGTGACTTTATTTTTTGTATTTTTAGTACTAATAAAAACTAAAAATATGAAAAAATTTATTTTAGCAGTGGGTATCGCAATGCTTTTTACCAATGTTTATGCACAAAAAGAGGGTGGATTTAGAGTAGGTCTTGATTTAGGCTATACATTTCCTTCAAACGGTGGGGGAGGTGTGTTGTTTTCTCTTGAACCAAAATACAATATAAAAGAGAATATGAACATTGGATTGCGAATTGGCGTTGCTGCAATGATTCGTGATATAGAAGATAATGGGAATACGACCAGTGCTAAAGTATCGGCTAATGGTTCTTATGTAGCAACTTATGATTATTATTTTAATGGTGCCGGAACATCTTTTGTCCCTTATATTGGTGGTGGGGCAGGATATTATTCTATTGCAAATGTTGAGTTCGATGACACTAGTGAGTCAGATGCTGTAGCAATAGATGCTACAGGTAAGATGGGGGCACTGATACGTGGGGGTTTTGAGTGGGGTAAATTCAGAATGGGATTAGAATATAATTTGGTGCCTGAATCGGATTTGCAAAATATAAATGGAGATCATATAGGTACCGTTTCTAATACGTATTTAGGAGTTCATTTAGGATTTTATGTTGGTGGAGGTAAATGGGGAAATTAATATTTTTCAGTACGTTATAAAAGAAACCACGTTTTTGAAGCGTGGTTTTTTTATGTCTGAAAAAAGCTTTTCTTTGTGTTGATGAATTGGAATACTTACATAAAAAGCTATCAGTCCTATTTGAGAATCGAACGTGGTTTGTCAAAGAATACTATTGATAATTATTCTTTCGATATAGAGCGTTTGTGTCTGTTTCTGGAAAATAATGGAATCGTTATCTCTCCGATTAATATTGATGAAGAGACCCTGCAGCAATTTATTTATGATGTTTCAAAGCAAGTGAATCCACGTTCGCAAGCCAGAATCATATCGGGCCTTAAAAGTTTTTTTGGCTATCTGATATTTGAAGACTTTCGGTATAGCAATCCTTTAGAATTGATCGAAACACCGAAGACGGGTCGAAAGCTGCCTGATACTTTATCTGTTGATGAGATTGATAGCCTTATCTCTGCTATCGATTTAACCAGTAATGAGGGAGAACGCAATCGCGCCATGCTCGAAACACTATACGGCTGTGGGCTGCGTGTTTCTGAATTGACCGCCTTGAAAATTTCCGATTTGTTTTTTGAGGAAGGTTTTATTAAAATTACAGGAAAAGGGAATAAACAACGTTTTGTGCCGGTTGGGAATTTGACTCAAAAATACATTCAAATTTATAAAGATACAATGCGAATCCATTTGAATATAAAAAAAGGATTTGAAGATACACTGTTCTTAAACAGAAGAGGAAATCAATTGACGCGAGCAATGATTTTTACGATTATAAAGGATTTGGCAACTAAAATAGAACTCAATAAAAATATCAGTCCACATACCTTGCGACATTCTTTTGCCACACATCTTCTTGAAAACGGAGCTGATTTACGTTCCATTCAATTAATGCTGGGTCATGAATCAATAACGACCACAGAGATATATGTTCACCTTGATCGAAAGTTTTTAACGCAGGTAATTAATACTTTTCATCCCAGAAAAAAATCAGGGTTCTAATTTATGCAATTTTTTAATGGAGAAATAATACCGCGTTTTTCAAAACTATTATAGGGTAAGAGAAATAAAAAAAGCTTATCGATTTTTACATCAATAAGCCTTTTATGTTTTTATCTAATTCCTTTTATCGGAAATAGTATAGGGTGATTATTTTGCAATATTCACTGCTCTTGTCTCTCTGATTACAGTTACTTTAACCTGACCAGGATACGTCATTTCTGTCTGAATTTTTTGTGATATTTCAAAAGATAAATTTGCTGCGTTTTCATCAGAAACTTTTTCGCTTTCTACAATAACACGAAGTTCTCTACCAGCTTGAATAGCATAAGCGTTTTTTACACCACTAAATCCGTAGGCTACTTCTTCTAAGTCTTTTAATCGTTGGATGTAGGAATCTAATACTTGTCTTCTTGCACCTGGTCTTGCACCTGATATGGCATCACAAACCTGTATAATAGGAGACAATAACGATTTCATCTCAATCTCATCATGGTGTGCTCCAATCGCGTTGCAAACCTCTTCTTTTTCACCATATTTTTCAGCCCATTGCATTCCTAGCAATGCGTGTGGCAAATCACTTTCTGCATCCGGAACTTTACCAATATCGTGTAACAAACCAGCTCTTTTAGCCAGTTTTACATTTAAGCCAAGTTCAGCTGCCATGATTCCGCAAAGTTTTGAAACTTCGCGCGAGTGCTGCAGTAAATTTTGTCCGTAAGAAGAACGGTATTTCATACGTCCTACAACTTTAATCAATTCAGGATGTAATCCATGAATTCCTAAATCGATAACCGTACGCTTACCAACTTCGATAATTTCATCGTCAATTTGTTTGGCTGTTTTAGCAACAACCTCTTCAATACGTGCCGGGTGAATTCTTCCGTCAGTTACCAACTTGTGTAATGCTAAACGCGCGATTTCTCTACGTACCGGGTCAAAACAAGAAAGGATAATAGCTTCTGGTGTATCGTCTACAATGATTTCAACTCCGGTTGCAGCTTCAAGGGCGCGGATATTTCTACCTTCACGACCAATGATTCTACCTTTTACATCGTCGGATTCAATGTTAAATACAGATACACAGTTTTCAACTGCTTCTTCTGTTCCAACTCTCTGGATCGTGTTGATGATAATTTTCTTAGCTTCTTGCTGTGCCGTCAGTTTAGCCTCTTCAATCGTATCTTGGATATGAGACATCGCTTTGCTTTTGGCTTCCGCTTTTAGTCCTTCTACCAATTGATTTTTAGCTTCCTCAGCTGATAAGCCAGAGATTACTTCCAGTTGTTGTAATTGGCTTTTGTGTAATTTGTCTACTTCAGCTTGTCTTTTGTCTAAAACTTCTATTTTAGTGCTGTATTCTAGGGTTTTTGATTCAAAATCATCATTAACCTTTTTTGCCTTAGACAGTTCATTAGAAATTTGAGATTCTTTGTCACGAACTCTTTTTTCGATCTCTGCTACTTTTTTGTCACGAGACAGAATTACTTGCTCATGCTCTGATTTCAATTCGATAAATTTCTCTTTTGCTTGAAGAATTTTATCTTTTTTTATGTTTTCGGCTTCAAGATTAGCATCTTTTAAAATGGATGCCGCTTCTTTTTTTGCGTTTTTAATCAAGTTAGAGATGTTGCTTTTTTCGATTAGTTTGGCTACTCCAAAACCTCCCGCAATACCTATAAAACCGGTAATAATGATCGTTAATATGTTGTCCATGTTTGTTAAAATTTATATATAAAAAAAGCCTACATTAGGTTGCTTGAATAAACTCGGAAAGACAAGTTTTGAGCTAACTCACTGTTCAAGTTTCCTCGCCGAAGCGTGGCATGCTTTAGTAGTGATGATTTGCTCATTCTAAATTGTTAGTGTTGAGTTTACCAAATATGAACTAATGTAGGCAGTATCTTAGTCTTTGTAAAGAACGTTTAATTGTCGAGATATTGATCTAAAAGCGCATTGATTTTTTTTAATCTTTCAATGGTTGCTTCACCATCTGTCGTATTATCAATTTGTTTTTGTTCCACTTGTGAGGCAAACTGTAGCGCACACATGGCCAGTACATCCTGCTTATCACGAACAGCATAATTTTCTTCAAATTGCTTTATCATCACATCAATTTTTTTTGAAGCGCTTCTAAGGCCTTCTTCCTGAGTTAATTCTACCGTTAACGGGTAAACTCTGTCTGCGATTGATATTTTAATTTTAAGCTTATCGTCCATATTTATTATTAATCTGATAGTTGTGCTATACAGTAATCAATTTCGCGAATTAATGAATTTATTTTAAGCTTTGTATCTCTTTTATTATCGTCACTGCCTAATAATGTATTAGCAATTTTGAGTGTTTCACATTGCGTTTTTAGCGCTTCAATCTCTTGATGTTGAGTTTGTATGGTTTGTGCAGATTTCGTTAATTCACTTTTTAAATCTTGATTGATTTTCTCCAAGCCTTTCAGTTTACTGAAAAGTTTTTCAACCTTATTTTCAAGAGTATCAATTATTTCTGCAATTACACTCATTATTGATTCTAATTCATTACTTAATCTTACAAAGTTAGTATTCCTTTTTATTATTGCAATATTTTATTGATTTTTTTATATTAAAAAAATCAATTATATGTGATTCAGCGGGTTGTGATTTGATTTCGTTTATAATTTTTTATTAACTACTTTTTTTTATCTTAGCAAAAATGAACCCCATGAGATTTTTTATATTTTTTATGTTTTTTTGCAGCCCTCTTTTAGCACAAGTGGACCATCCCAAAGATTATTTTAGGGCGCCTCTGGATGCTCCAATGCAGCTTTCCGGAAATTTCGGAGAATTAAGACCCAATCATTTTCACGCAGGCTTTGATTTGAAAACGCTTCAGAGAGAGGGATTAAAGGTGTATGCGATTGCTGATGGTTATATATCAAGAATAAAAATTTCGACTTTTGGTAACGGAAAAACAATCTATATTACCCATCCTAATGGATACACTTCGGTGTATGGACATTTGCGAACCGCCAATGGTGTTATTGAAAATTACATCAAACAGTCCCACTATGCCTTAAAATCTTTTGAAATAGAGTTGTTTCCTAAGCCAGATGAGCTGGTAGTTAAGAAAGGCCAGGTAATTGCTTTTTCCGGAAATACCGGCGCTTCTGAAGGGCCGCACCTGCATTTTGAAATTCGTGAAACTAAAACAGAGAAAATTATTAATCCGCTGTTTTTTGGATTTGATAAAAACATTAGGGATACAAAGAAGCCTCTTCTTTCTTCTGTTTATGTCTACCCTTTGGATACAAAAACTTCGGTGAATCTTTCAAAGCGTCCATTGTTGCTTACTTTGTCGTTGCAAAAAGACGGAACGTATCTGTCTGAAAAAGTGATTGCCAATGGAAAAATTGGTTTTGGTATAACTGCTTTTGATTATGATGATGTTTCTTTTAATAAAAATGGGGTATTTAAAGTGCAGTCTTTTTATAATGAGAAGCCAATTTTCGGATATCAGTTTGATACTTATTCTTTTGATGAAATGCGCTATATCAATGTACTGATTGATTATGCTAAGTATAAGAATGCACAGCAGAGGGTTCAAAGATTATTCATGAAAAATAAATACGGATTGAGTATTATTAAGGCTGATGAAAGCAATGGAATCATTACAGTAGTTCCTAATTTGCCATCCGTTTGCCGTATTGAAGTTTCTGATTTTTTTGGAAATAAGACCGCCGTTTCTATTCCGGTCCAATATGATTTATTATCTGCCATTATAGATCAGGAGCCGATAACATCAGAGTTTTTGGTAAGGGCAAATAAAGACAACAATTTTGCCAAAGATAATATGTCCGTTTTCTTTCCAGTTGGAACCTTTTATGAAGATTTTGTTCTGAATTTTGATGTAAAGAACAATACTTTATTTCTTCATGAGGATACAGTTCCTGCGCATACTAATTTTACAATTGCTATGACAGATACTAAATACACAGAGGCTCAAAGAGAAAAAATATTTATTGGTTTGATTCAAGACAACAAAGTGACTTATAATACGACTTCCAGAAAAGACAGTGTTTTTAGTACCAAAGTCAAAACGTTAGGAAAATATAGTTTGGTTATGGATACTATAGCGCCCAAAATTACCATCGCTAAGCCAATTGAAGGAAAATGGCTAAGTGATCAAAAGACACTTCAGCTTAGTATAAATGATGCGGCATCGGGTATAAAATCCTATAATGGCTATTTGAATGGGAACTGGTTATTGTTCGAATATGATAACAAAACAAAGAAACTGATACACAATTTTAGTGATGGGATTGTATCGGAGGGAGCTAATGATTTAAAAGTGGAAGTAATCGATAATGTAGGGAATTCAACTATCTTTGAAACTCGTTTTTTTAGAAGCCAAAAAAAATAAAAACTTAATCATTTGAGTACGAATAGAGTAATACTTGTTTTCTTTTTTCTCTTAGTTGGATTTTCTTCCGCTGCTCAATCTGCCAGAATTAAAGGAGTTATTCTGGATAAAAATAATCAGCCCGTAGAGAATGTAAATATTTTTTGTCTTGGTAAAACAACGCAATCCAATGCAAATGGTTTTTTTAGTTTGGCTGTTCCTGCCAATCAGCAGCTGCTGGTTGTTTTTACGCATATTTCTTTGAAAAAAACCACCGTTGGTATGTTTTTAAAATCAAATGAAGACTATGAGTTCAATTTGGTAATGAGTGATCACCAGGAGCAAATGGGCGAAGTTATCATTACTGCGAAAAATAGAAAAAGAGTTCAGGGAATTACCACAATTGAACCTGAAGTTATTCGGAAAATTCCCGGAGCTAATGCAGGTATTGAAAATATCCTGAAAACCCTACCGGGAGTAAATTCTAATAATGAACTCAGTACGCAATATGCTGTTCGTGGGGGAAATTACGATGAGAATCTGGTTTATGTAAATGAAATTGAAGTATACCGTCCTTTTCTGATTCGTTCAGGACAGCAAGAAGGATTGAGTTTTACAAATACCGATTTGGTTCAGAATGTTGATTTTTCTGCAGGTGGTTTCCAAGCGAAGTTTGGGGATAAACTATCTTCGGTTTTAGATATCACTTATAGAAAACCATCGCAATTTGCGGCAAGTATCGACGCTAGTTTTCTTGGTGCAAGCCTGTCGGTAGATGCTGTTTCCAAGAGTGGAAAGTGGTCTGCAATAACCGGAATACGATATCGTAATAATAGTCTTTTGGTAAAAAGTCAAGAAACACAAACGAATTTCAGGCCAACATTTGCTGATATTCAAACGAATGTAAATTATCAGGCATCGGCTAAATGGCAATGGAGTTTTCTGGGGAATATTTCTCAAAATAAATACCAATATCAGCCACTGGCCCGCCAAACTAATTTTGGAACCATTGCGAATCCAATGGCACTTTCTATTTATTATGAAGGGCAGGAGAAAGACCGTTACGATACGTATTTCGGTGCCCTGAAAACTACGTTTAATCTATCTGATAATGCTACTTTGAAGTTTATTGGGTCTGTCTTTCATACCTTAGAACAAGAATATTTTGATATTTTCGCACAGTATCGTTTGGGGGAAGTTGATGCCAATATCGGCTCTGAAACGTATGGCGATGTCTCTTTTTCAAGAGGGATTGGTTCTCAGTTAAATCATGCACGAAATGATTTGGATGCGCTAATTGTAAATGCCGAAGTAAAAGGATTTCAGGATTGGAAGGAGAGCCAATTGGAATGGGGTGTAAAATATACCCGAGAATCAATTCGGGACAGGTTAGTGGAGTGGGAGGTAATTGATTCGGCAGGCTTTTCTATAAAACCACCAATAGTTGTCCTTCCTGAAAATGATCAGCCGTATGCACCTTACGTTGGGCCATTGGTGCCCTACCAAAATGTAAGAGCTACTAATTTCAATACGATTAACCGATTTTCAGGTTATGCTCAGTGGAGTAGAAAAGACAAGCTTGGCTCGAGCGAAGTTTCGTATAATGCAGGAATAAGGATGCACAGTTGGGAGGTTTCGGGGGCTGCTCTAGCGGGTAAATCTCAAATTACTTTTAGTCCAAGAGCACAATTTGCATTAAAACCCGATTGGGAGAAGGATATGGTTTTCAGACTTTCAGGCGGTTTGTACCATCAGCCACCATTTTATAGAGAGTTGAGAGATGCAGAAGGAGTAGTGCAGCCTAATGTTAAGGCACAGCAATCGGTTCATTTCGTTTTGAGCAATGACTATAGTTTCAAAATGTGGAAGCGTCCATTTAAACTGGTTTCAGAACTGTATTATAAAGCGTTGGCGGATGTTAATACCTATACAATTGATAACGTTCGGATCCGGTATGCGGCGAATAACAATGCAAAAGGCTATGCTCAGGGAGTAGACGTTCGTTTAAATGGTGAATTTGTGCCAGGAACAGAATCCTGGTTTAGTTTTGGGTACCTAAAAACGGAAGAAAACAGCGAAAACAAAGGGGATATTGCCAGACCAACGGATCAAAGATTAAAATTCGGGCTTTTGTTTCAAGATTTCATGCCAAATATTCCAAGTGTGAAAATATACCTGAATTTGGTTTACAATACCGGTTTACCAGGCGGGTCGCCTTCTTATGCAGATCCTTATTTGTATCAGAATAGATTGCGGGATTACCGTCGGGCAGATGTGGGTTTTTCTAAGGTGTTTATGGAAAATAGCGTAGAGAACAGTACTAAGGGTTGGTTCAAAAGTTTTAAAGAGTTAGCCGTAGGATTAGAAATTTTTAATCTTTTTAATAATCAAAATGCAATTACGAATACCTGGGTCAGAGATGTCTATTCGAAAAACCAATATGCAATTCCTAATTACATGACTACCAGAGTTTTTAATGTGAAATTGAGCGCAAAGCTATAAGAGAAAGGAAAAAATTAATTCGTTTAGTACAAGTTTAAATTATTTCTGACTCACAAATCATTTACAGAATGGTATAACCATTTTTAAAAATGATTACATTTGAATTTATTTTTTAATAAGACAGCATCATGAAAAAATTACATATCGCATTATTAGGGGTTTCCCTTTTGTTATTAGCCAGTTGCAAAGAAGAATCTGAAAAGCCCAAAGTAATCTACGATGCTTCAAATAAAGGGAGGGCAATTACAAAATCGGATTCAGCACAAGTCAAAATTGCCGATTTACCGATTCATATGGATGGGACCAATTATCTGATCCATCCTGTAGGAGATTTAAGCATCCGTGAAAAAGGGATAAAAACGAGATACGGGTCCTCTAGCGTGAATGATTTAAGTTTTACGATATCTAATTATAGTGAATATGAAATTACAGGTTTTTTGCAGAATCTAAAGTTTCAAAGAATGGATTCTGATTCCATAAAAGTATTGACAGACAAACCTGTTTTGATTCAAACAGCGACGTATTTAAAATCAGTTGCCGATAAAACCCAAAACCAGGTTATGGCGTACACTATGGTTGATATGGATACCAATAAAGACGGGAAGCTTGATGCAAGTGATATTAAGGCTTTGTATCTTAGTGAAATAAGTGGTAATAAGTTAACTAAAATATCTGCCAGTTATCAGGAGCTTATTGATTGGAAATTGATAGAATCTAAAAACCGTTTGTATTTTAGAACCGTGGAGGATACCAATAAAAATGGAGAATTTGACAAAATGGATGTGGTCCATTACAGCTATGTTGATTTGTCAAATAAGGAATGGAGAATAATTAGTTACGAGCCGGTTTAATATTTTTAATCTGTACTTAGTTTTCGCAATCGAATCCAAAAGTACTTTCCTGTCCTGTTGCGTATCTAAGTATTATATTAGAATATCACTTTCTAAATCGGATTTTTCAATGCAAAAATCGAATCCAAGTTGTTTTACTAATTGAATAACAAGGTTTTTATACCAGTTTTCTGATTTTGGATGAATGTATATTTTTTCGATTAATTCGTTAATATCTACATTGATTTTGATTCCATCATTGATTTTGATAGTATTATCAGCAACATCAGAGATAATTCGTACTTCACGTTCGTATTGAAAACTTTTCCTTTTGAATAGAAAAGGAAAAAACATATCATCAAACGGTATGTATTCTTTTTTGTAATCGATGTAATTTACTTCGCCAATATATTGGTTAAAGTTTTTTTCGGGCTGAAGCGCATTCTGTAATCTGCCAATTGTGGATTGAATGGCTAAACCTTCACTGTTTTGAGTGAAAATTTGCCACATTGCAAAAGATTCATATTCGTTAATGTGCCAACTGCTAATGGCTACTTTTTCCCGATGCGTTTTGTAGTAATTAAGGAATTCAGGATTGTCAATCGATAATTTTTTTATTTCTTCAAATGTAGGTTCGCTAAAAGTGCCTTCATATTGATCTTCAAACTTGTCGGATCGTGACATGAAAAGCTTTTGCGATAGCAACAAATCCAAAAACTTTGATAAATCGAGGTACTTCCAAACAATGGTGTTTGGATCGTTAGGGAGTTTTATATTTGAATTGTTGAGGTACATTTTTTAGATTTAAAAAATTAAAATAATTTAAACATTTTCCTGATGACCTAAAATCAAAAATCTACATCCTTAAGCCATTATTCAAATGATTGCATCGTAACCAATTTATTATAGGTGCCATCCAAAGCAATCAGTTCTTCATGTTTGCCCTGTTCTACAATTTTTCCTTTTTTCATCACCACAATTAAATCGGCTTTTTGAATAGTGGACAAACGGTGCGCAATTACAATAGAAGTCCTGTTGTGCATCATGTTTTCTAAAGCTATTTGAACAAATTTTTCACTTTCGGTATCCAATGCTGAGGTGGCTTCATCCAAAATCATAATCGGAGGGTTTTTCAAAACCGCACGCGCAATAGACAAGCGTTGTTTTTGACCACCGGAAAGTTTGTTTCCGCTGTCGCCAATGTTGGTGTGGATCCCCAGCGGTAGATCTTTTACAAATTCATAGGCATTTGCAATTTTTAGCGCTTCGATTATTTCAGCATCGGTAGCATCTAATTTGCCTAAAGAAATATTTGCTTTGATGGTATCATTAAATAAAATACTGTCTTGCGTTACCAATCCCATTAAATCACGAAGCGAATGAATATTCATGTCTTTGATGTCAATTCCATCAATACAAATTGTTCCTTCATTTACATCATAAAAACGCGTAAGCAAATTGGCGATTGTGCTTTTTCCACTCCCGGATTGTCCAACAAGAGCTACTGTTTGCCCTTTTTTTACTTCAAGAGTAAAGTCTTTCAGAACGGGTTCATCTTCGTATTTAAAGTTGATGTTTTTAATTGTTACTGCGGAATCAAAAGTTTTTTTATCAATGGCATTTTCTTTTGAAGTGATTTCGTTTTCAACTTCTAAAACTTCAAAAACCCGTTCTGCAGCTGCTAGCCCATTTTTAACGGAATAGGAAGCTTTAGAGATGGCTTTAGCCGGTGTAAGGATATTGAAGGCCAGCGTGAGATAAACGATAAAAGCAGAGCCATCCAGCGTTTTTTCGACTAACACCAAATTTCCGCCATACCAAAGCAGGACTGCAATTGTTGTTATTCCCAGAAATTCGCTTAATGGTGTTGCTAAATTGTTTTTATTTCCAATACTGTTTGATAAATTTAACAGTCGGGTTACAGAATCGTTAAATCTGCTTTTGAAATTAGTTTCTGCATTGTAACTTTTTATAACTTTCAAACCACCCAGACTTTCATCTACAATAGAAATAAGGAATCCGCTTTCTTTTTGTGCCTGCAATGATTTTGCGCGTAAATTTTTAGCAATTTTTGAAATGATTAATCCCGATATTGGTATGAAAATCAAAACAAATAAAGTTAATTTTGTGCTTATGAAAAACATGGTAACTAATGCAAAAACAATAGTTAAGGGCTCTTTTACGACAAGCTCTAAAATAGAAAAAAAGGAATTTTGTACTTCATTGACATCGCCAAGCATTCGAGCCATAATGTCTCCTTTTCTTTTCTCAGAATAATAGGAAATGGGCAATTCTATTATTTTATTATACATGGATTTTCTCAAATCCCGTAACACCCCATTTTTTAAATGCATGATGTGGTGCGAAGCGAGATAATTGAATAAATTTTTGAATAAGAATGTTGTAATAACCGTTAATACAACAAACAACAGCGCAATTTGAATACTGTTTTCCTTTGTTAATTCTGAAATTTTATAATACATAAAATCCGAAGCAAACTGCTTTATATCCCCAATTCCAGAATATACAGGTGCTTTATCTATTGTTTTGGTTTTACCAAAAAGCACTTCAAGCACAGGAAGAAGTGTCAGCATAGAAATAGTGCTAAACAAGGCATACAAAATGTTGTATACTACATTCCAGATAATATGAGACTTATAAGGTTTTGTGTAAGGAATTAGTTTTAATAAGCTTTTGTCCATTAGTTCAATTGCATTGCAATAATAATATTTTTTATTTTTTCATTCAAAACAGCCTCTACTTTAGAGAAATTCTCGACAGCATCCAATTCGGTATTCACACTGATGTAGAATTTTATTTTCGGTTCTGTACCGCTTGGTCTGGCACAAATTTTAGAGCCGTCTTCGGTGTAGTAAATTAAAACATCCGCTTTGGGCATATTCATCTTTTCTTCTTCGCCGCTAAGTAGGTTTTTTGCAACGGATGACTTGTAATCTTCTAACATAATTACTCTTTGCCCGTTAATTTCTTTCAAAGGATTTTCACGCAAAGTCACCATCATCTGATTGATTTCAGCTAAACCTTCCATTCCTTTTTTAGTGATAGAAATTAAGTGTTCTTTGTAAAATCCGTGCGCTACATAGAGTTTAAGAAGTTCTTTATATACGGTGCTTCCTTTAGCTTTGGCCTGAGCGGCTACTTCGCAAATCAGTAAAGTAGCTGCAACAGCATCTTTATCACGAACCGCATCGCCTACCATGTATCCAAAACTTTCTTCACCACCACCAATGAATTTCAGTTCAGGGAAGTCTTTAATCATTTTGGCAATCCATTTAAAACCAGTCAGACCTACTTTGCATTCAACGCCATAAGCTGTAGCTAATTCCATAATCATAGGAGTTGAAACAATAGTTGAACCAACGAATTGCTTGCCGTCAATTTTCCCTGCTTTTTTCCATTCTTCCAATAAGAAGGCAGTCATCAAAATCATGGTCTGATTTCCGTTTAACAAAGTCATTTGTCCTTGGTTATTGCGCACAGCAATTCCCAAACGGTCACAGTCTGGATCAGTACCAATAACGATATCTGAATTTGTTTTATCAGCCAATGCTAATGCCATTGCTAATGCTTCAGGCTCTTCAGGATTTGGAGATTTTACGGTTGGGAAATCACCGTTTGGCACTGCTTGTTCCGGTACAATATGAACATTCGTATAGCCCGCTTGAGATAATGTATCGGGAACTAATGTTATGGAAGTTCCGTGCAATGAAGTGAAAACAATATTTAGATTCTCTTTGGCTGCAGCCGGTGTGTTAAAACTGGCATTGTCTATCGATGATTTGATAAAAGCCTGATCCACTTCTGTATCAATATACTGTATCAAATCCTCATTAGCCGTAAACTTTATTTGATTGTAATTTAAATTTTCAATTACGTTGATGATCCCTTCATCTTCTGGTGGAACAATTTGCCCGCCATCTTCCCAATATACCTTATAACCATTATATTCTGGTGGATTGTGAGAAGCGGTAAGAACAATTCCGCATTGGCAACCTAAATATTTAAGTGCAAATGACAATTCCGGAGTTGGTCGTAAATCCGAAAATAAATAAACCTGAATACCGTTTGCAGAGAAAACATCCGCAACTACTTTGGCCAGTGTATTACTATTATGACGACAATCGTACGCTATAACCGCTTTCAAAGGCTGATTTGGAAAGGCTGTATGCAAATAATCTGAAAGTCCCTGCGTACTTTTTCCAAGTGTGTATTTATTGATGCGATTGTTTCCTACGCCCATCACACCACGCATTCCGCCAGTTCCAAATTCAAGATTTTTATAAAAACTTTCTTCTAGATCCTTAGGTGATGTAGTCATCAATTCCTTAATAGCTTCCTGTGTTTCTGTGTCAAATGTTGGAGTAAGCCATTCATTTACTGCATCCAAAATGTTTTGTTTGATATCCATTTTATATGTTTTTTAGTTTTTAAATTCTTAGTCTGAAATTTAAATATAATTATGATTACTTTTATTTTTGTGGGCTACTTTCTGCGATCCCTTGTGTATTTTTCTTAAATAGAAAAAGGATGCCGCTTTTAGCAGCGCTAGTAGTTTTTACACAAACCTTTTGATGCTAAATTGGTTAGTAGTTTAATTTATAAAAAATTAACCTCACGTGAAACTTTATAGCGCTCTTCATTGTTTTTAGTTCGCAAAATGATTTCGCCAAGAAATCCAGCCAAAAATAATTGCGTTCCCAATACCATTGTGGTTAGAGCAATGTAAAACCAAGGATTGTTAGTTACCAGATTATAACGCATGTCATTGTACATGTGGTAAAGTTTTGAAATACCAATATAGCCGGCAAGCATAAAACCAATAATGAACATTAGCGATCCTATCGCACCGAATAAATGCATCGGTCTTTTTCCAAATCGGGAAAGAAACCAAATAGTAATCAAATCCAGAAAGCCATTGATGAAACGCTCCATCCCAAATTTGGTTTCTCCATATTTTCTGGCCTGATGCTGTACTACTTTTTCACCGATTTTTCCAAAACCGGCATTTTTTGCCAAAACCGGAATGTAACGGTGCATTTCACCCGAAACTTCAATGTTTTTCACTACAACATTCTTGTATGCTTTTAGCCCACAATTAAAATCATTCAATTCAACTCCCGATGTCTTTCTGGCAGCCCAATTAAATAATTTGGAAGGTAAATTTTTGGCAACCACTGAATCGTAACGCTTTTTTTTCCAACCGGAAACCAAATCGTATTTCCCATTAATAATCATTTCATATAATCCCGGAATTTCTTCGGGACTGTCCTGTAAGTCAGCATCCATGGTGATAATTACATCCCCTAGTGCTTTTGCAAAACCGGCATGCAACGCTTGTGATTTTCCGAAATTTTTCATGAAACGAATCCCTTTTACATGAGGATTTTCATGCGCAAATTCTTCGATAATATTCCAGGAATTATCCGTGCTTCCGTCATCCAGAAAAATGATTTCATACGAGTAATTATTGGATTGCATCACTTTAATGATCCAGGTATAAAGTTCCTTAAGTGATTCCTCTTCGTTGAGAAGCGGTATGAGTATAGATAAATTCATTACTGTTATTCTTGTGATGAAGGTTTGCTCTTGAAGAATGCGGCCATTATCAGACCAAAAATGGAACTGAAAACAATGCTGAATACAGAGCCTTTTAGCAATTCGATAACAGAATAAGGATCGTTTTCCTTAAGCTTTGCAATTGCTTCATTTATTGCCGATGCAGGCGTGCCAAATTTTTGCATCATGCTGACAGTGTATTTTATGGTCAGCTCTCTTAATGTATCTTTAGCAGCAGGATCAATAACGTTGAATAAAATAATATTAAAAAAAGTTGAAATTAAGATTCCAACTACGGCACATATAAAATAAGTGGTAAAAGCATCTTTAAAAGAAAAAATACCATTTACTTCTTTTTTGGTTTTTGAAAGTAAAACTATACCTATTATAAGGTAAATGGTAAGGATTAAAACTCCTACCCACCAGGAGGTAAAAAGATTTAAATCAATTGCATAAATTGAAGTTGTCACTAATGCAGAAATAATTCCGGATATTACCCCAAAGGTTATTCCGTTTCTTTTTATAATTTCATTTACCATTTGTAGTTGTTTATTTATTAATCCACAAATATAGCAATTCCCAATATATTCAAAGATAAAAATCGCTTTTTACGATTATATAAAAAAAGTGATCCAAAGATTTGATTATTGGAAAAAAATTGTAAATTTGCAAACTCAAAATAATATTGTAAAACAAAAAGTTGTAATGAGTTTATACCTTTTCTGTTAGAAGAAAAGCTTCAAGACAAGTTATAATTAACAAATAAAAAAGATTAACAAGATGAAAAAAGGAATTCACCCAGAAAATTACAGATTAGTTGCATTTAAAGACATGTCAAATGACGAAGTTTTTATTACTAAATCTACTGCAGATACAAGAGAAACATTAACAGTTGATGGTGTTGAATACCCAGTTGTAAAAATGGAGATCTCTAGAACTTCTCACCCTTTTTACACAGGTAAATCTAAACTTATCGATACTGCAGGACGTATTGATAAATTCAAAACTAAATACGCTAAACACGTTAAATAATTTTAATTTGTTTTTAAATACAATAAAGCCTTCCTTATCGGGAGGCTTTTTTTTTAGTTTAGTTATTTGAAAACTTTGTAACTTTGAATCCTATAACTTTGAATCCTTATTAAATGAATTATATACTTTTTGATGGTCCGTCACGAAATGCATTATTGCCTTTTACTTTTACGCGTCCAGTTGCCGATATTCTTATTGGGATAATGACTATTCGTCAAAAATGGGAAATGCGTTTGGGTTCCACTACCACTACATTGACAGAAGAGTACCTGTCAGAGAAATTTCCAATGGTAGAATTAGAAGAAAATGTAATGATAAATGCTTCTTTTCTGCCTAACGATGTTTTGGCCGAAATGGTCAGTAATCTGGAGTCGAATCAGGCTATTTTTAAAGGAGATGAAGTAATTGCCTTCTTTACGGATGAAAATCAGGAAGAAGTAGATTTTGATACGTATGAAATTATAGAATATGAAGAGGAGTGCTTAACGGTAGAGCATACTTGGGATATTTTTTCCAAAAATGATGCTGCAATACGAGAGGATTTTGAGTTTTTAACTGAAGATAGAAAGTCACAACCCATTCCCAAAAGTGTCAATGTTATAGCAGGGGAAAATATTTTCATAGAAGAAGGGGCAAAATTAGAGTTCGTTACCTTAAATGCATCTAAAGGTCCTATATATATAGGTAAAGATTCAGAGATTATGGAAGGATCTGTAATCAGAGGTCCGTTTGCTTTATGCGATAATGCAACTGTAAAAATGGCGGCCAAAATATATGGAGCAACAACTGTTGGCCCGTATTCCAGAATAGGCGGTGAGGTTAATAATTCGGTATTGTTTGGATATTCCAATAAAGGACATGACGGGTTTTTAGGCAATTCTGTTGTTGGTGAATGGTGCAATATTGGCGCCGACAGTAATAATTCCAACTTAAAAAACAATTACGAAGAAGTGAAATTGTGGAGCTATGAAACCGAAGGTTTTGCAAAAACCGGACTTCAGTTTTGTGGATTGATGATGGGGGACCACAGTAAATGCGGTATTAATACAATGTTCAACACAGGTACCGTAGTGGGTGTAAGCGCTAATATTTTTGGAAGTGGATTTCCTCGCAATTTTGTGCCTAGTTTTTCTTGGGGTGGTGCTTCCGGTTTTACGACTTACCTCACCAAAAAAGCTTTTGAAACTGCGCGACTAGTAATGGCCCGCAGAAATGTTGAATTTGATGAAAAGGAAGCTGCGATATTAGAACATGTTTTTGAGGAAACTAAAAAGTGGAGAAAAGAATAATGTAGTTAAACTTCTCAGATTAGAATTGGTACACCTGAATAGGTTGCTGTCGTTTTACAAAAACGCAGTAGAACCAAGAATTATAATACAAGAGTTCTTTTCAATAGGAATGATAATAGCTTCAAAAAGGGATAAACAGTTGTTCGAAAGAATAATTACTGTTTGTCCCTTTTTCAAATTGCCCAATTCCCTAATTAATCTATCTTTGCATTTTTAAAATCTGATAAGCTAATTATCTAAAAATCTTATAATCCAAATGATTACAGTTAACGATATCTCCGTGCAATTTGGAGGCACGACACTTTTTAGCGATGTTTCTTTTGCTATAAATGAAAATGATAAAATTGCCCTAATGGGTAAGAATGGAGCAGGAAAATCAACCCTTCTTAAAATTATTGCGGGACAAAGCAAACCTTCTACGGGAAATATTTCGGCGCCAAAAGATGCTGTTGTTGCTTATTTGCCGCAGCATTTATTGACTACGGATGGTGCAACTGTGATGGAAGAAACGTCTAAAGCTTTCGGTGAGATTTTTAGTATGAAAGCTGAAATCGATGAAATCAATGAGCAATTGACCATTCGTACGGATTATGAGAGTGATGCCTATATGAAACTGATTGAAAGGGTTTCTGATCTGAGTGAAAAATTCTATGCTATAGAAGAGGTGAATTATGAAGCGGAAGTTGAAAAAATTCTTATCGGTTTGGGGTTTGTTCGCGAAGATTTTAGCCGTCAAACTTCAGAATTCTCCGGAGGATGGAGAATGCGAATTGAACTTGCTAAAATCCTTTTGCAAAAACCAGACTTAATTTTACTGGATGAGCCTACCAATCACATGGATATTGAAAGTATTCAATGGTTAGAGGATTTCTTGATTAATTCAGCAAAAGCGGTTGTAGTTATTTCTCACGATAGGGCTTTTGTAGATAATATTACCAATCGTACAATCGAAGTTACAATGGGGCGTATTTATGATTATAAAGCAAAATATTCCCATTATCTTGAATTAAGAAAAGACAGACGCGTGCACCAGCAAAAAGCATACGATGAACAACAGCGTATGATTGCTGATAACAGGACTTTTATAGATCGTTTTAAAGGTACTTTTTCTAAAACGGATGCTGTTCAGTCCCGTGTTAAGATGTTAGAAAAGCTTGTTATTGTCCAGGTTGATGAAGTGGATACTTCGGCTTTGAAACTAAAATTTCCACCTGCCGCTCGTTCCGGACAATATCCGGTAATTGTAAAGGATCTGTCAAAATCGTACGGAGATCATGTGGTCTTTTCCAATGCAAATATGGTCATTGAAAGAGGGGAAAAAGTAGCTTTCGTAGGGAAAAATGGCGAAGGAAAATCGACCATGATTAAAGCTATTATGAAAGAAATTGAAATAAATGGCGGAAGTTTGGAAATTGGTCATAACGCACAAATCGGTTATTTTGCGCAAAACCAAGCGGCTTTATTAGATGAAAATGCGACGATCTTTGAGACCATTGACGATATTGCCGTGGGTGATGTTCGAACTAAAATTAAAGATATTTTAGGCGCTTTCATGTTTCAGGGTGATGATGTTACCAAAAAAGTAAAAGTGCTTTCTGGTGGAGAGAAAACGCGTTTGGCAATGATAAAACTATTATTGGAACCCGTGAATTTGTTGATTCTTGATGAGCCGTCGAATCACTTGGATATGAAAACGAAAGATATTATCAAAGATGCGTTGCGTGATTTTGACGGAACGTTAATTTTGGTTTCTCACGATAGGGATTTCTTGGATGGATTAGCCACTAAAGTGTTTGAATTTGGAAACAAAAGAGTAGTAGAACATTTTGAAGATATTGCTGGTTTCTTGGCACATAAAAAAATGGACAGTATGAGAGAGATAGAGAAATAGGGTTTTTATAAACAGGTTTCCTATTAAATGATAAAGGTATACAATAACGTATGCCTTTTTTTTATGCCGTATAGTTTGGTTTGCTTCAATTCAAGTTTTGAAAATAAATATTCATTTTTTGGCAATTTGGGAACGCTTTTTGCAGTTTTATTTCTTGTACTGTAAATAGGCTAAAGAGCTTGTAGTGAGTAGATTGGGTTTATTTTTTTTGTACCTTGTGTTGGAATTGGGTATCAATGCATAAAATTTGAAATCATGAAAAAGTTAATTTTATCCTTTGTGTTCTTAACAACCTGTTTGTTAAGTTTACCTCTGTTTTCTCAGATAGAGAACGAACCTGTAGCTTTAGGTTTGCCAGGCGACAACCTAAATCTGTATGCTGTATTGGATATTTTTCAAAAATCAAAAACAGTAGAGGAATTTGAAAGAGCGATTAATAGTAAAGGTGAAAATATCAATAATCTTGATTTGAATAATGACAATTTTATAGATTACATCCGAGTAATTAGCTATAGAGATGGTGATTCTTATTCCATTGTGCTTCGCGTAGCGATAAATAGTGTAGAAGATCAGGATGTTGCTGTTATAGAAGTCAATAAAAACCGATATGGAAGAGCTGTTGTTCAAATTATAGGAGACGAAGAATTGTATGGTAGAGATTATATTGTAGAACCTTCGGCAGGAGATGATTTAACTCCAAATCCGGGTTATTTGGGTTATGAGAGGATGCACACGGGAAATTATTGGAATGGTATCTTGTATGTTAATGATTGGCCAATAATTGTTCATTTGTTATCACCTTCATTTGCAATTTACATATCTCCGTGGCGTTGGGGGTACTATCCGTCTTACTGGCGTCCATGGTCTCCTATTTATTATTATAATTATTGGGGATATCATCGTCATTATTATAGCAATTATTTCTATCGCAGAGTCGGTTATATAAGATATCCTCACGCACATTCGTATTATCATTCCAGAAGGACCAGTTCTCCAATAGTAAGAAGAAACAGGGTGAATGATTCTTATAGAGAAACCTATCAGGGAAGAAATTATAGAAGACCGGAAGGAACCGTTCTTCCAAGGACCCGTGAGGCATTTCCAGAGCGCCGTACAAGAACTCGCCAGGCGCCGGAAACTCGTTCGGTACGACCTAATGCACCACTGAGACGTCAGTCTATAGAGGGAGGTCGCGATAGAATGCCGTCAACAACTCGTCCAGGTCAGCCTAATGCGCCAACAAGACGCCAGCCGATAGATGGAGTCCGTCCGGCAACTCGTCCGGCTCCTAATGCGCCAACAAGACGGCAGTCGATGGAAGGAGCCCGTCCAACAACTCGTCCGGCTCCAAGTGCGCCAATGAATCGTCAAGCTGCACCTCGAGGTACTACTCCAACTCGTAGAGATAGAAATTAATGCAGCTATTGAAATTATAGTTTGGAAACTAAAAAAAGTGGCAGTTCATAGCACTGAGCTGCCCCTTTTTTTATAGTCTGATTCCGGGAGGAAGTAACTCTTTGTAGATAGGGTTTTTCTTGAAAAACAGGACTATTTTAGGAAGGATTGGAACAACTTTAAATTTTCGTTCTATCGCTATTTCCATAATGTTTTTGAGAAAATCAGAAATAAATTCCTGGTCATCGAATGCTTCAGGAGTATTGATTTTTGTCAAAAATATTTTTTTCTCCTGAAACGAATATTCAACAGAAAGTAAACCTTCTTTCACTTCAGTTTCAAATTGTCTTGCAAAAGTATTGTCTTTGATTTCCATCGTGATTGGTGCGTCCATAGTATTTTAACTGTGATTCATCGGTACTTCTACCAAAAGTATTTTTGATTTGGTTTTAATCCTGATTTCAAATAGATCAAAATCAATTATCCCCATGGCATCTCTTGCCTTCAAAACATGATTGTCAACTTCTATTTCGCCTTCTATCAAAAATAAGTAAACTCCGTTCTTCGGAATTTTAACTTCATACGTCGTAGTGGTGTTGCTGTCGAAAATTCCTAAATAAAAAAAGGTCTTCTGGTAAACCCAAAGCGCATTTCCGTCATTATTGTCTTTTGGCGAAACAATATTTACAAAGGTATTGATTTGATTCTCAATATCAAATGATTTCTGGGCGTATCTGGGTGTAACTCCTTCTTTGTCAGGGAATACCCATAATTGTAATGTTTTAGCCTCGTCTTGCTGGCTGGCATTCATTTCAGAATGTTCTACTCCGGTTCCGGCACTCATCACCTGCACCTCTCCAAAACGAATTATGCCTTCATTTCCCATGCTGTCACGATGTTTCAATCCGCCTTCAAGTGGAATTGTAATGATTTCCATGTTGGCGTGTGGATGCGTGCCAAAGCCTGTTCCCCCTGCGATGGTGTCGTCATTTAAAACGCGCAACATTCCAAATTGCAAGCGCTCGGGATTGTAATAATTTCCAAACGAAAAAGAGAAATTGGCCTTAAGCCAACCAAAATCTGCTTTGCCTCTTGTGTTTGCTTCAAATAGTTGTGTAGTCATAAATTATTGATAATATAAGGTGGTAATTCCGCTAGTTTCCGATAAAAAAATTAATTTTATACAAAATTCGCTATAAAAAAACGGATAGCTGTTATAAAATCGTTAAAACAATTATGAGTAAAATCCCTGTTTATCTAATGCCAGGATTAGCGTCGAGTACTGCCATTTTTGAGCGCATCGTGCTTGCAGAAGACACTTTTGAAATAGTGTTGTTAGAATGGGAGATACCAATGAATAATGAGTCTTTAACGGATTATGCCAAACGAATTACGCAGAAAATTAAACATAAGAATCCGGTTTTAATCGGCGTTTCTTTTGGTGGCATTTTGGTTCAGGAAATGGCAAAATATGTTGATGCCCAGAAAGTTATTATCATTTCGAGTGTAAGAAGTAATTTGGAATTTCCAAGGAGACTGAAAATCGCAAAAACGACTAAGGCTTATAAACTGATTCCTATGAGCCTGATTGCAAATATCGAAAGTCTGGCTAAATTTTCATTTGGAGAAAAAGTGAACCAAAGATTGAAACTCTATGAAAAATTTCTTTCGGTTCGGGATATTGGCTATCTGAATTGGGCAGTTGAACAGGTGGTTTTGTGGGACAGGACCGTTATTGACGAGAATGTAATTCATATTCACGGAGAGGTCGATGATGTTTTTCCTATAAAATATATTAAAAATTGTGTCGTTGTAAAAGGAGGGACTCATATTATGATTTTGAATAAGTACAAATGGTTGAATGAGAATTTGCCTTCCATTATATTGGGGACAGAAAAGAAGTAAACGCACTTTTGTAAATATTATGAAAGGCATAAAAAAGAAAAGATGAAATTAATTAATAAAGTTGCCTTAACCCTTACCGTGATTTTTGCGAGCGGTGTATTTATTTTTGCTACTAAAAATCCGACAGAAGAAAAAGATTTAAAAAAGGAAATTGCTGGTGATTTTCCTGTGAAGTTGGACTTTGCAGGCGAAGAAACGCCACTGAGAATATCAGATGTTAAAGAGCGCCTGGATAGAGAATTGCTGGTAAATGTAAATCTTCATGCCTCTACTATTTTGGCTATTAAAAGAGCGAATCGTGCTTTTCCTGTAATTGAGCCTATTTTAAAAAGGAACGGTATTCCGGATGATTTTAAATATTTGGCAGTCATAGAGAGTGGATTGGTGAATGTGGTTTCGCCGGCAGGAGCAAGAGGAATTTGGCAATTCATGCCTGATACGGCTAAAGAGCGCGGCATGGAAGTCACTGAAAATGTAGATCAGCGCTATGATTTGGAAAAATCAACGCAGGCGGCTTGCAGTTATTTTTTGAGTGCCAAAGGAAAATTTGGAAGCTGGACCTTGGCGGCAGCTTCTTATAACGGAGGAATGGGAGGTGTGAATAAACAAATTGATATTCAAAAAGTGTCAAATTATTATGATTTGTTGCTTACCGAAGAAACGTCTCGTTATGTTTTTAGAATTTTAGCGTTGAAAGAGATTATGGAGAATCCCGTAAAATATGGTTTTACCATTGCTCCTGAAGATTTATACGGAGCTTTGCCCACTCGAAAAATCGAAATTGACAGCGCTATTACAGATTTGGCCAGTTTTGCAAAAAGTCAAGGGATTAACTATAAGATTTTGAAAATTCACAATCCCTGGCTTAGGGAAACAAAACTGTTAAATGATACAGGTAAGAAATATCAAATTGAAATTCCGTTAAAAGGATATTAATCTGAGAGTAAAAAAAAAGGGTCAAATGTTTATCATTTGACCCTTTTTCAATAGTTGAATACGTTATATTTTCTTCATTTGTTCTTTCATCATTGTAATCTGATCTTTCAACATATTCTGTTTGTCTAATTTTTTAGCTTCATTCAATAGGGAAGTAGCTTCTAATTTTCGGCGACGTGTCATGGCAACTCCGGCTAAATTTAATTTGGCTACAGCCAAATCCATATCCATTGATAATCCTAACTCAATCGCTTTCTTGAAATATTTCTCTGCCTGATTGATATTCGTTTGCGAAAGCATGATTCCGTGTAAGTAATTAAAGTATCCCTGTTGTTTTCTTATCAAAGCTGTTTCAGGGTTTTTGATGTAAGCCAGCCATTTTTTAGCACCTTCAAAATCCTGTTTTCTTAATTTTAAGAAGGCTAATAAGATGAATTCGTTTTTGAAGTAAAGAAAAATAGGAATTGCACTTAATAATATTAGGAATATTCCGTTCCCGATATTGCTTTCCGTGAATTGCCAAATGCCAGTAACGATAATAAGTCCGGCGATAATAAGTTTAATATTTCTGTGAAACATAGTGTGTTTATTTTAAGATCACAAATATAGTAAAATGAATTGAAAATATTTTTACAAAACTGCTTGTGAGAAAAAAAAGTCTTTGTATATTTGCACTCGGTTTTAGAATAACAGTTATTCAAAAATAGGAAGACATATAAATAAGATTTTAAAGATACAAAGCAATGAGCAAAAGAACGTTTCAACCATCGAAAAGAAAAAGAAGAAATAAGCACGGATTTATGGACAGAATGGCTTCTGCTAATGGAAGAAAAGTTCTTGCGCGTAGAAGAGCTAAAGGAAGACATAAATTGACTGTTTCTAGCGAACCAAGACACAAAAAATAATGTTTGTATAAACATAAATAAGGCGTTACTTTTTTTAGTATCGCCTTTTTTTATACCTCATCGTTAAAAAATGTTAAGATTTAATGCTAAGGGGCTAAAGTTGAGTAACTTTAACTTTGAAAAAAAAATAACTACAACACAATAATACCATACAATGCCAAAAGACACATCCATAAAATCAGTTTTAATAATAGGTTCAGGCCCAATTGTTATTGGTCAAGCATGCGAATTTGATTATGCAGGATCACAATCAGCACGCTCTATTCGTGAAGAAGGAATTGAAGTGATTCTAATCAACTCCAATCCGGCTACGATTATGACCGACCCAACTATGGCCGATCATGTTTACTTGAAACCATTAACGACTAAATCAATTATTGAAATCCTTAAAGCACATCCTCAAATCGATGCCGTTTTGCCTACTATGGGTGGACAAACTGCGTTGAACCTGTGTCTGGAAGCTGATGAAAAAGGAATTTGGGCTGATTTTGGTGTACGATTAATCGGGGTTGACGTCAATGCCATTAATATCACCGAAGACAGAGAGCAGTTCAAGCAACTGCTTGAAAGAATAGGAATTCCTGCTGCGCCAGCAAAAACAGCTACTTCTTACTTACAAGGAAAAGAAATTGCTCAGGAATTTGGTTTCCCATTAGTAATCCGTCCTTCATTTACTTTAGGTGGAACCGGAGCTGCTATTGTTTATAAAAAAGAAGATTTTGATGATCTTTTAACCAGAGGTTTAGAAGCATCACCAATTCATGAAGTCTTAATTGATAAGGCTTTAATGGGTTGGAAAGAATATGAATTGGAACTTTTGAGAGATAAAAACGATAATGTCGTAATTATTTGTTCTATCGAAAATATGGATCCAATGGGAATTCATACCGGAGATTCAATCACGGTTGCGCCTGCAATGACATTATCTGATCCGACTTTTCAAAAAATGCGTGACATGGCAATCCTGATGATGCGCAGCATCGGAAATTTTGCTGGAGGTTGTAACGTGCAGTTTGCCGTTTCGCCGGATGATAAAGAAGACATTGTAGCAATTGAAATCAATCCTCGTGTATCTCGTTCATCCGCTTTGGCATCAAAAGCAACAGGTTATCCTATTGCAAAAATTGCTTCTAAGTTAGCGTTGGGTTACAACCTGGATGAATTGCAAAATCAAATTACCAAATCCACTTCGGCTTTATTCGAGCCAACTTTGGATTATGTAATTGTGAAAATTCCACGTTGGAACTTTGATAAATTTGAAGGAGCTGACAGAACTTTGGGTCTTCAAATGAAATCGGTTGGGGAAGTAATGGGAATTGGACGTTCATTCCAGGAAGCGTTACACAAAGCGACGCAATCATTAGAAATCAAAAGAAATGGTTTAGGTGCGGACGGAAAAGGATATAAAAACTACGAACAAATTATCGAAAAACTGACCTTTGCAAGTTGGGATCGTGTTTTTGTGATTTATGATGCTATCGCAATGGGAATTCCATTGAGCCGCATTCATGAAATCACTAAAATTGATATGTGGTTCCTGAAACAATACGAAGAACTTTATACTTTAGAAAAAGAAATTTCAAATTATAAAGTAGAATCTTTACCAAGAGAATTGTTGTTGGAAGCGAAACAGAAAGGTTTTGCCGACAGACAAATCGCACACATGGTGGGCTGCTTAGAAAGTGAAGTACATACGTTACGTACTACAATGAACATCAATCGTGTATTTAAATTGGTTGATACCTGTGCTGCTGAGTTCAAAGCGAAAACACCGTATTACTATTCAACTTTTGAAGCTGAAATTGAAAAAGCGAACGGAGAACGTTACGTTGATAATGAAAGTATTGTAACGGATAAAAAGAAAATAATTGTTCTTGGGTCAGGCCCAAATAGAATTGGACAAGGAATCGAATTTGATTATTCTTGTGTTCACGGTGTGCTTGCTGCCAAAGAATGTGGCTACGAAACAATCATGATCAACTGTAATCCTGAAACAGTTTCGACTGATTTTGATACTGCTGATAAATTGTATTTCGAACCTGTTTTCTGGGAACATATTTATGATATTATTCAACATGAGAAACCAGAAGGCGTTATCGTACAATTAGGAGGGCAAACTGCCTTGAAATTGGCCGAAAAACTGTCTAAATACGGTGTGAAAATCTTAGGAACCAGCTTTGATGCTTTGGATTTAGCCGAAGACAGGGGACGTTTCTCTGATTTGTTAACCGAATTAAAAATTCCTTTTCCACAATTTGGAATTGCTGAAACTGCTGATGAAGCTGCAGCTTTGGCTGATACTTTAGATTTCCCGTTATTGATACGTCCTTCTTATGTTTTGGGTGGTCAGGGAATGAAAATTGTAATCAACAAACAAGAATTAGAAGAGCACGTTATTAATTTATTGAAAACGATTCCAGGAAATAAATTGCTTTTAGACCATTATTTGGATGGTGCAATAGAAGCAGAGGCTGATGCGATTTGTGATGGCGAGAATGTGTATATCATTGGGATTATGGAGCACATCGAGCCTTGCGGAGTGCACTCTGGGGATAGTAACGCAACTTTACCTCCATTTAACTTAGGAGAGTTTGTAATGCAACAAATAAAAGACCATACTAAAAATATTGCCTTGGCTTTAAGAACTGTTGGTTTAATCAACATTCAGTTTGCGATAAAAGACGATATTGTTTACATTATTGAAGCGAATCCAAGAGCATCTCGTACGGTTCCATTTATTGCAAAAGCATACGGAGAGCCTTATGTGAATTATGCGACTAAAGTAATGTTAGGTCATAACAAAGTAACGGACTTTACTTTTAACCCACAATTAAAAGGTTTTGCCATCAAGCAGCCGGTTTTCTCTTTCAGCAAGTTTCATAATGTGAATAAAGCATTAGGACCAGAAATGAAATCAACAGGAGAAAGCATTTTGTTTATTGATGACTTGAAAGATGATCAGTTTTATGAATTGTACTCTAGAAGAAAAATGTATTTGAGTAAATAAACTTTAGTTAAGAATATAAAACTAAAAGAAGCCTCGTTTAAAAAGTCCAAAGTTAGATACTATTTGGGGCTTTTTAAACGGGGCTTCATTTATATAAAGTGCTGAATTTATTTCTTTTTGAGTTTTTCCCTAAAAAAATCAATAGTTCGGGTCCAAGATAAAGTTGCTGCCGCTTCATCGTATCTGGGTGTTGTGTTGTTGTGAAAGCCATGATTGACTCCAGAATAAAAATAAGCGATGTTTTCTACTTTGTTCTTTTTGAGTATTGTTTCAAAAGCAGGCCAACCCTCGTTTACTCGGGTGTCTAAACCTGCGTAATGCGCCATGATGGGCGTTTTTATTTTCTCCGCTTCTTCAGCGGTGGGCTGTCCTCCGTAATACGGAACGGAAGCTGATAAAGTAGGAACCCTGACCGCCATCATATTAGCAATCCAGCCTCCAAAGCAAAATCCTACAACTCCTACCTGGCCGTTACAATCCTTGTGGCATTTTAGGTATTCGTAGGCTGCAATGAAGTCTTCGAGCATTTCTTCACGACTGCGTTTTTTTTGTAATTCTCTTCCAGCGTCATCATTTCCGGGATAACCGCCCAGGGGTGATAAGGCGTCCGGTGCCAGGGTAATGAATCCTTCCACAGCAGCTCTTCTCCCTACATCTTCAATATAGGGATTCAGTCCGCGATTTTCATGTACTACAATGATACCCGGTACTTTTTTTTTGGTTCCGGTTGGTTGGGATAAAAGTGCTTTTATACTTCCTCCCCCTTTAGGCGATTTGTAGGTGATGTGTTCTGATTTCAACCGTGGATCACCGGGTTTGATTAAGATGGAATCCAGATAATTTGGCGTCATAAAGCTAAGAAGTGATGGAAGTGTAAGGCTTCCTACCGCAAACAACGATAATCTTTCAATAAATTGCCTTCTTTCAATTTTATTATGCGCGTAATCATCATACAAGTCAAATACTTCCTGACTGATATCTTCTTTGGTTAGCTTTTTCATAGGATTTATTTAATGCAACTAATTTAAGGAAAAAAGCGATTGTTTTAGCAGCACTTGTGATTGCATTGCCGTATTACGCTTTTCAACCGGGAAAGGTTTGTGATTTTCGGAGAGATGGGTATCTGAAAGTAGTTTAGCATTGAAAAAATGATTTTAGAGCCTTAGTGTACTAAATGCCGTTCATTCCACTTTTAAAAATTCTAATAGTTTATTGTCTTGAACAATAGTTACTTTGCTGCAATGTGAAAGATGTGTAAAGGAGTAGGGTCTTGTGGTATTGAATAAGGCATTGTTGGCTAGTCTGAATCTTCCAGTACATTCCTGAATACCTTCTGAAGAATATCGATTTATCAAATAATCCTGATCAATTGGTTTCAGCCAAAACCAACCGCCGGCAACTTCACCGCCCAGCCATTGACTGTCAAGGGAAATGTTTTCAGGCTTTTCCGGAGCCGGTAGTGTACCTCTTACGTTTTCTTTGGTGTATACTGCAGTGGAGTGATGGTGTTGTTTTTGCGGATTAGCAGTACCACTATTTTCCGGGATGATAATTTTATTTGGCAGACAGTTGATATTGGTGATCGGCATGGGTTTGAAAGGCCATAAATAGCGCAGTTTGAAACGGTATTTTAAGGCAGGTGCTCCTGCCAGAATTCCGTTTCTTACAAACCGACAACAGTTGATGCCGTTAGTTATAAATGGGCCAAAAGGAATCGCGTCTTTACTTTGCAGGCGTTTTATCTTTGTTCGGGCCGAGTCAATATTTACAGGACAATAAGAAGCGTATAGTGGTCCCAAACCATAAGTAGTTTTGTTGTTCTGTATTTCCTCCAAGAGTTCTCTAATATTTGCTATTTTAGCATTGGAAAAATTGACTTTGGTATGGATTTCAAGATTCGCATCTGTAGCAATATCCCGAATTCGTCCATGCTGATAAGGAGCATGGTATCTTCCACAGTCAAAATAAGAACAGGTGCCGGAGATGCCATCCACTAATATCAAGGAAGCATGTCCTACTTTATATTGGAAGTCTTTGTTGTGACCGAACCATCGCATAGGCAGATCGTACCAAGACCCCGGCTGTTTTCCGGTAAATTCAGGCCAGGCGATGGCAATTGCTATTCCGTTATAGTTGTTCATTTTCAAAGATTAACTTTTGGTTGTTTCGTTTAGTAGTTTTGATTGTGCCATTTTCTGTTGAAAAGAGGTAAAGATTACTTTTTATTCCCCTTGATTTTTTTCAAAATCAACCATCCAATTCACTCCAAATTTATCCGTAAATGTTCCGAAATAACCGCCCCAAAAGGCATCTGCCATTGGCATTTCCACTTTTCCTCCTGCGGAAAGTGCTTGGAAGAGTTTGTCGGCTTCTTCTTTGCTTTCGGCACCGATGGAAAGTGAAAAATTATTCCCGTAGATGGTTTTAGCGCCAAAGGATTCAAAGCTGTCACTTCCCATTATAGCTGTTTCTTTACTAATGGGTAAGGAAACATGCATTATTTTTTCAGCTTCTCCAGGCGGACAAGTTTTGCCTTCTTCGAGTGGCATATCTTTAAATCGTCCAAAATAGGAGAATTCCCCGCCAAAAACTGATTTGTAAAAAAGGAATGCTTCTTCGCAATTTCCATTATAGGTAATATAAGTATTTACTATTGCCATGATATTTTGTATTTAAAAGTTTAGTTTGTAAGAAATTAAAATGTTTAATCTGCGGCTATTTTAAGCAGGTTTTACTCCTCTTTTTTTGTGAAATATCTTTTGTACCAGACAATTGCTAATTCGGCGACTTCCAATAATTTTCCGGGTTCTTCAAACAGATGCGTTGCTCCAGGAATTATTTTCATCTCTTTTACGGATCCTAATTCATCATATGCCATTTTATTCATTCTGATAACCGGAACATCTTCGCCGCCGACAATTAGTAGCGTAGGAGCCGCTACTAGTGGCAATCCGTTCATGGCTAAATCAGGACGGCCCCCACGTGATACTACGGCCTTTATGGTTTTTCCAAAATAAGCCGCTGCACGCAATGCTGATGCTGCTCCGGTACTTGCTCCAAAGTAGGCTAGGGGTAAACTTTTTGTACTTTTGTTTTCCATCAGCCATTGGGTAGTATCTATCAATCGGCTAACCAGTAAGTCAATATTAAAACGGTTCTCATAAATTTGATCTTCCTCTTCCGTTAGTAAGTCAAACAGCAAAGTGCCTATTTTTTGTTGCTGAATAAGTTCTGCTACCATTCTGTTTCGGGAGCTGAGCCTACTACTGCCGCTTCCGTGAGAAAATACAACAATTCCTATTGCATTTTCAGGAACCACTAAATCCCCTTTCAACGTTACAGAAGCCAAGGGGATATCCATGTCTAATTTTTTCATAATTGATTTACATTTTTAAAATAAACAATAATAGTAGATTTGGAATTTCTATTCAATGGGGCTTGTAGCGCTTAACAGCTTAATCACTTCTTTATCTTCCACCTGATTAAAGTCTTCGTAAAATCCGCCTACTCCTCTAAAATATTTGGAAGCGATCAGGTAGACAAATTCATCCGCATTTTTTTCAAATACACTTACCGTATCGTAAGGTAATACAGGTACTGCAACAATTATTTTTGCAGGATTTCTTTTTCGCAACATACTTATGCTGGCTAACAGGGTATTTCCGGTTGCTATACCATCGTCTACGAGAATTACATTTTTTCCTTTGATGTCGAGAGGTTCTCGATTACCCATGTAGAGTTCGTATTTTTTATGCAGTAATTTCCGGATTTGGATTATTTTATCTTCTATATATTCCTTGGGAATTTCAGGATGCTCATCAATAATCATAGAGTCCATTGATATGGCACCTATGGCAAATTCCTTATTGTAAGGATGCCCAATCTTTTTGGAGAGCACAATGTCTAGTGGAAGATTGAGGCTTTTGGCAATTAGGGATCCGATAGGCACTCCACCTCTGGGAACGGCAAGAACAATTGTATTGCTATCCTTATATTTTTCTAATTTTTCTGAAAGCAATAAAGCTGCTTCAATTCTATCTTTTAGGATCTCGTTATACATAACCTATAGTTTTATATAATATAAAGAAAAATTTAACATAAAGGTACTGATTTTCAGCTTGTTTGGTTTGTTTTGGGAAACTAATTTTCGCTAATAATTAGATTTTTTCTTAAAATAGTTTCTGGTTTAATTGTAAAATATGCAATTTTGGAACGGGCCCGGAAAGGAAAGCACTATGCGGTAAAAAAGTTTTTGGTCGAAGTAAAGACTCGTTTTAAAGGTTTAATCGCTTTCTTTTTTATAAAAGGATTTTCGCTATTTTTACTTTCTAACTAATGAATAGAAAATGGCATTGTTAAAAAGTATAAATATAAAAGCGGAAGCAGATAAAAGTACTGGTTTTGGAACCAATGCCAACAGTTACGGAGGTCGTTTTGTCAATAAAAATGGAACTGCCAATGTTGAGAAGCGCGGTATGCATGCTTTGCATCGCATCAGCTGGTATCATACTATGATTGATATGCCAATATGGAAATTTATGCTTATTATTTTGTCATTCTATATTGGAATCAATTTTGTATTCGCCACGATTTACTATGGGATAGGCATCGAACATTTGGATGGTATTAGTCCGTCGGGGTCTAATTGGGTGCAGTTTGGTCAGGCTTATTTTTTTAGTGCGCAAACTTTTACCACAGTAGGTTATGGCCATATTAGTCCTTCAGGTTTTTTGGCAAGTCTGGTTTCTGCTGCAGAAGCGTTGTTTGGTTTGTTGAGTTTTGCCATCGCCACGGGCTTATTCTTTGGGCGCTTCAGCAAGCCTACCGCTTTTTTAAAGTTTTCTCATAATGCCCTGATCGCGCCTTATGGAGAAATCAATGCCTTAATGATTAGAACAACGCCTTTTAAAAATACTAATTTCACTGATGCTGAGGCCAAAATAACGCTAGGAATAAACATTGAAGAAAATGGTATAATGACTAATAAATTCTATTCTTTGGAATTAGAATTGGATAAAATTAATGCGTTGACCTTAAGCTGGACTTTGGTTCACCCCATAACGGAAAACAGTCCGCTTTATAATTTTACAAAAGAAGATTTTAGTACTGTCAACGGTGAGATTCTTGTTTTTATTAAAACCTTCGATGATATGTTTAGCAATACCGTTGCCACTCGCACATCGTATACATTTGAGGAGGTTGTTTATGGTGCAAAATTCCAGCCGATGTACTTCAGAAGCACTGATAGTTCCAAGACTATCTTGAATTTGGATAAATTAAATGCATTTGATAATGTCACTTTAGAATAAAAGAATAGTTTTTAGATTATTTCAAATTTTCTGAAAATTTTATTTTACATTTGTTTATTAAATTTTCGTAAATGATAAACAATATAAAGACCGTATTCAGTATAAAGGATCTTGAAAATCTTTCTGGAATAAAAGCACATACCATACGAATCTGGGAGAAAAGATATGATATACTTCAGCCCATGAGAACGGATACTAACATTCGGCTGTATGATTTGGCTAGTTTGCAAAAGCTTTTGAATATTACCTTGTTGCACGATTATGGTTATAAAATATCAAAAATTGCTACTTATCCTCAAGACAAAATTCCAGTACTGGTAAGGGAAATTATCTCCACTAAAAATGCTAAAAACCATGCCGTGAGTGCCTTTAAAATGGCAATGATGAACTTTGATCAGGATTTGTTTTTTAATACTTACAATTGGTTAATCGCCGAAAGATCTTTCAAAGAAATATTTGACCAGGTTTTTATCCCTTTATTGAATGAATTAGGCTTATTATGGCAATCTGAGACCATAACTCCCGCACACGAGCATTTTATCAGTTATTTAATCCAACAGAAATTATTGGTTAATACTGAAAAACTACAGGTTTTGAAACAAACAAAATTTGATAAGGTGTTTGTTTTGTCGCTTCCAATGAATGAAATACACGAATTAGGTTTGATGTATTTGAATTATGAAATTCTTTTAAATGGATACAAATCCGTCTACTTAGGAGAGAGCATGCCGATAGAAAATCTGAAAGATTTAAAAAAGCATTTTAGTTCTATTGTTTTCGTTTCCTATCTTACCATTCAGCCCGAGAGAGATTCCATAAATGAATATGTGGCTAAAATGACCACCGAATTGGTAGATGATACTACAGAGTTATGGTTTGCCGGAAGACTGGTCGAATTTATTAATAGAGAAGAACTTTCTGATAAAGTATCCATTTTTGATTCTATTAGTGAATTAGTAGACAGAATGTAATTGTTTGTTTAAAGTTTTTGTATATTTGCTAAACAAATGAAAAAGAAAATTACAATTATTGGATCAGGATTTTCAGCTTTGGCTGCTGCTTGTTATTTGGCAAAAAGTGGACATCAAATTGCGGTTTTTGAGAAAAATGCAACAATAGGAGGAAGAGCCCGGCAGTTAAAAAAAGAAGGTTTTACATTTGATATGGGGCCAAGCTGGTATTGGATGCCGGATGTATTCGATCGTTTTTTTGCTGATTTTAACAAAAAAACATCTGATTATTACGAGCTCGTAAAATTGTCTCCGGCGTATCGAGTCTATTACGGCGTAGATGACTTTATTGCCATAGCGGATAATTTGCCTGATATTATAGTTGCTTTTGAAGCCCTTGAAAAAGGAAGTGGTAAAATATTAAATGAATTTATAACGGAAGCCAAAAGCAATTATGACATTGCCATCAAAGATTTAGTATACCGCCCCGGAGTTTCGCCATTGGAATTGGTTACGATTGAAACAGCTAAAAAAGTAGGTCAGTTTTTTAGTACCATCAGAAAGGATGTTCGGAAGAAATTTAAGAATGAAAGACTAATTCAAATCCTGGAGTTTCCAGTATTATTTCTTGGAGCAAAGCCAGCTGATACGCCATCGTTCTATAGTTTTATGAATTATGCTGATTTTGGTCTTGGAACTTTTCATCCAAAAACAGGAATGTTTGATGTAGTTCGTGCGATGGAAAGCTTAGCAAAGGAGTTAGGAGTTACCTTCCACACCAATTCGAATATAGAAAAAATAATTGTTGATACTAAAGTTGCTAAAGCGATAGTTGTAAATGGCATTACCATTGCTTCAGATTTGATCTTAAGTGGTGCGGATTATCATCATACCGAAACATTATTAGAGACGCAGGATCGTGCTTATTCTGAGAAATATTGGGACAGTCGCGTTTTTGCGCCGTCATCACTATTGTTTTACATCGGTTTTAATAAAAAAATTGAAAATATTTCACATCATGCTTTATTTTTTGATGTCGATTTTGATCAGCATGCCAAAGCTATTTATGATGAGCCGCAGTGGCCAAAGGAGCCTTTGTTTTATGCAAATTTTCCTTCTTTGACCGATAAAACTGCAGCTCCTGAAGGAATGGAAACAGGTTTTTTCCTGATTCCGTTAGCCCCTGGGATTACAGATTCCGAAGAATTGCGAGAAGAATATTTCAATAAAATAATAGATCGTTTTGAAACTTTAACACAGCAAAGCGTGAAAAACAACATTGTATTTAAACAGTCGTTCTGTAAAAATGATTTTATTTCAGAATACAATTCGTATAAAGGAAATGCCTATGGAATGGCAAATACGTTATTGCAAACGGCTTTTTTAAGGCCAAAGCTGAAAAGTAAAAAAGTAAAGAATTTATATTTTACAGGTCAATTGACCGTTCCCGGGCCCGGTGTTCCTCCCGCACTAATTTCTGGAAAATTAGTGTCAGAATTAATTAATAAGCAATTTTCAGAGCAATAAATATGAAGCAATTATTTGATGATGTATCTTTCAAATGCAGTAAACTAGTTACCAAGAACTATAGTACTTCATTTTCTTTGGCGGTATATATGTTATCGCCAATCATTAGGGATGCGATATATAGCATTTATGGGTTTGTTCGTTTTGCCGATGAAATTGTAGATTCATTTCACGGATTTGATAAGGAAGAGTTGATTAATGATTTCGAGAAAGAATATTACAAATCGTATACTTCCGGGATAAGCCTGAACCCAATTTTAAATTCATTCCAGCATACGGTAAAGAAATACAATATTACTGATGACCTGATTCAGGCTTTTTTGAAAAGTATGAAATTGGATTTAGTAAAATCAAATTACGATAGCAAAGCCGAATATGAAGAATATATTTATGGCTCTGCAGATGTGGTGGGATTAATGTGTCTTAAAGTTTTTGTAGCCGGTAAAGACCAAAAATACGAGCAGTTGAAAGAGGAAGCCATGCGGTTGGGATCTGCTTTTCAAAAGGTTAATTTTTTGAGAGATTTAAAGGATGATAATCTGGTTTTGAACCGAAATTATTTTCCAGGCATTGCTTTTAATTCTTTTGATGAAAATGCAAAAAAAATGATTATAAAGGAAATTCAGGATGATTTTGACGTTGCCTATCAGGGGATTTTAAAACTGCCTATCGAAGCTAGATTTGGTGTTTATACCGCCTTTGTTTATTATAAAAAACTCTTGAAAAAATTAGAAAATACCGCCTGCCATGAAATTGGAAATACCAGGATTCGGGTCTCTAATTATACTAAGGCTGGCCTATTGGCACAATCTTTTGTCACTTATAAATTAAAATTGGTGTAATGCGCACTTGTTTTGAAAAAGTATGTTTTAATTAAATAAAAAAAAATGATTTCTTTTTTAATTTTTTTGGGTGTTTTCCTTTTGATGGAATGTGTTACCTGGCTTACACACAAGTACGTTATGCACGGTTTGATGTGGTATTTTCATGCCGATCATCATCAACCTAAATATGCTGGTGTTTTCGAACGTAACGACTTTTTCTTTGTCATTTTCGCAATACCAAGCATCGTTCTTTTTTACTATGGAGTAGAAGGGGGAATAAACTATCTGTTTTTTATAGCCCTGGGAATCACATTTTACGGATTTTGTTATTTCATGATTCATGATGTCCTGATCCATCAACGATTTAACTGGTTTAGAAACACAAATAACAAGTATTTAGTAGGGTTGCGCAAAGCACATAAAGTGCATCATAAACATTTGGGTAAGGAAGATGGCGAGTGTTTCGGAATGCTATTCGTGCCTTTCAAATACTATAAAATTTAAAAGAGACACCTGCGATACCGATTAAAAATTAAAATTAAGACAGATGAAACTCTATAAAAAAGAAACCGTTCAACAGGTGAATGCTAGTGTGGAAGAATGTTGGGCTTTTTTTTCCAGTCCAAGAAATCTTCAAAAAATTACACCGGAAACAATGGGTTTCGAAATCACCGATTTCGACAATAAATCGATGTACGCAGGTCAGATTATACAATACAAAGTATCTCCTCTCTTAGGATTGAAATTGCCGTGGGTAACTGAAATTACATTTGTAAAAGAAAATAGCTATTTTATCGACGAACAACGTTTTGGACCTTATGCGTTGTGGCATCACAAACACTTTTTTGAAGCAACTGAAAACGGTACAAAAATGACTGATTTAGTTCACTATGCTTTGCCTTTGGGTTTCATCGGCCGTATTATGAATGCCTTGGTGGTCAAAAATAAATTGAAAGTCATATTTGATCATAGACGCCTGATGGTAGATCAAATGTTTAATACTAAATAATGGAAAAGCAAGCGGTGTCTTTTTTTTGGTTCAGACGCGATTTACGTCTGGAAGATAATGTTGGATTATTCCATGCTTTGCAATCGATATATCCTGTTATTCCATTGTTTGTTTTTGATGATTCCATTTTAGACAGTTTGCCGAAAAATGACGCCAGAGTAGGTTTTATTCACGAATCACTTTCGATAATAAATACAAAACTGCACGCTATAGGAAGTTCTCTTTTGGTGAAACAAGGAACGACTATTGCAGTTTGGCAAGCACTCCTTCAAGAATTTGACATCAGGGAAGTTTTTTTTAATAAAGATTATGAGCCTTATGCGATACAACGTGATATCGTTATTTGTGAATTATTGGAAGCAAACACTGTGATTTCCTATTCTTTCAAAGATCAGGTTATTTTCGAAGAGAAAGAAATTACAAAATCTGATGGATTGCCGTACACTGTTTATACCCCCTTTAAAAATAAATGGCTGGAAAAATACAAATCAGAGGCTCCTGTTTCCCAATATGATGCTACAATTGCTTTTTGTAATTTTCACAAAAACAAGTTTGTTTTTCCCTCTTTAGCACAAGTAGGGTTTGAAGAAAGTCCTATAAAAGTAAAGCCGCACAACTTAGAATTTGTTGCGGATTACCAAAATATAAGGGATTTTCCAGCTTTGGATAAAACCTCTTATCTTTCCCCACACCTGCGTTTTGGAACCGTAAGCATCCGAAAATTAGTCAATTGGGCATTTCACAAAAATGATGTTTTTTTGAGTGAACTGATTTGGAGAGAATTTTTTATGCAAATTTTATTTCATTTTCCAAAAGTGGTCACTCATAACTTCAAATCGGCGTATGATGGGATTCAATGGATGAATAACGAAGAAGATTTCAAACGCTGGTGTACCGGAACCACAGGTTATCCTATGGTTGATGCCGGAATGCGCCAGCTTAATGAAACGGGATACATGCACAATAGAGTTCGAATGGTTGTGGCAAGTTTTCTATGCAAGCATTTATTAATCAACTGGCAGTGGGGCGAAGCCTATTTTGCAGAAAAACTATTGGATTACGATTTGTCTGCCAATGTAGGAAACTGGCAATGGGCCGCTGGAACAGGTTGCGATGCGGCACCTTATTTCAGAGTTTTTAATCCTGAGATACAACAAAAAAAATTCGACGAAAAAGGGAGCTACGTCCGTAAATGGATTGCGGAATTCGATTTGGGATATGGTAAACCTATGGTAGAGCATGCTATGGCTAGAGACAGAGCGATTGCAACTTATAAGGCCGGAATTTTGAAGTAATTTTTCTCTTGTTGCTGATCTTTGTTGTAGATGTTACTTAATCAACTTATTGAGCATGCCCTCGAAAATGAATCCGTGAAAAGGCAAAACGGAATACCAATATAATTTCCCCAACACTCCTCGGGGTCTAAAAGTAGCTGATTGATACAAAGTGTTATTGATAATTTTGAACTCAAGCCAAGCCTCACCAGGTAATTTCATTTCTGCAAATAAGATTAGTTTTCCCTCTTCTTTGTTGGCATACAATACACGCCAAAAATCTAAAGCGTCACCGGAATGAATATCGTGGCGGTTCGTTCTTCCTCTTCGGGAGCCTACACCACCATATAATTTGTCTATAAAACCACGCAGATTCCACAACCAATCTCCATAATACCAACCTATTTCTCCACCGATTGACCAGATTTTAGCGATGGTATATTCTCTGTTTTCAATTTCTTTTTTTCGTCGGTCGATGAAACAACCTTTTTTCGGAACCTTTAAATAACCGGAAATATTGCTGCTGAATCGTCCGCTGACTAATGAATCTTTCCAGCTTGAAGCTACTTTATCTTCGTCCACTTTTATCAATGCACGAGAGAGGGCCTGTTTATAAGACATGGGGTGCAACTGCAGTAATTCATTTATTTTATGGTCCCGGCAAACGACTTCGACTTTCATACTGCTCACCAATGCTGATGCCAGTTTATAGGAAGTTGAAGTAACAAAATAAAGCCAGTACGATGATAATTTTGGAGTCATTACGGGAATGGTAAAAATATATCGTTTTAGGTTTTTAGCTTCGGCATAGCCCAATAGCATTTCTTTGTAGGTTAATACATCCGGCCCGCCAATATCAAAACTCTGATTGTAAGTGAAAATATTTAACAATGATTTTGATAGAAAATCAAGTACATCTGGTATGGCAATCGGCTGGCATTTGGTGTTGAGCCATTTTGGGGTAATCATAACGGGTAGTTTATTCACTAAATCCCGAATGATTTCAAAAGATGCGCTACCGGAACCCACTATAATTCCAGCTCTTAAGGTGGTTACTGCAAAAGCTCCAATATTTAAAATATCTTCCACTTTTTTTCTGGATGCTAAATGTTTCGATAGCGTATGGTCATTTATAATCCCGCTGAGGTAAATGACTTGCTGTACATTAGTTTCATTTATTCTTTGCACAAAATTCAATGCAGATGCGCTTTCTAATTCGTCATAATTATCAGCGGAGCCAGACATGGAATGTATCAAATAATAGGCTGCGTCTATATGCTTTGGAATTGCTTTTAATGTTTCCGGTTCCAGAAAATCGACTTCAATTAAGGAAACACTTTTTTGAAATTCTGCCGGACAGTGAAACCTGTTTTTGTCTCTTACACAACAGATTATTTCGTGTCCTTGTGTCACTAAGATAGGTAAAAGCCTTTTTCCAATATAGCCTGTTGCACCTGTTAGAAGAATTTTCATGGTTCGTGTTTTTAAAGTAAGCAACTTTTTCTGGACACTAAATTGTATAACTTTAGTTGGTCCACTTTTTCTTTAGGTCTTAGTAATTTTGGAACACCCTTGAAAATAGCAAAGGGAATTGCCGTACTATTAAACTTAACTCAATTTATTGGAAACTAAACTGATAAATTCTTTTCTGGTCTTGTCTTTCTCAAAAGCACCGGTAAAAGAGGAAGTTGTTGTACTTGAGTTTTGTTTTTGAATCCCTCGCATTTGCATGCACATGTGTTGTGCTTCAATCACAACTGCAACACCTAGCGGGTCTAATGCTTCCTGGATACAGTTTTTAATCTGATCGGTCAATCTTTCCTGAACTTGCATTCTTCGGGCAAAAGCATCTACTACTCTTGGGATTTTACTTAAACCGACAATTTTTCCGTTTGGAATATAAGCCACGTGTGCTTTGCCAAAAAAGGGTAGCATATGGTGTTCACACATCGAATACACTTCGATGTCTTTAACTATAATCATTTGTTTATGGTCTTCGGTAAACATAGCTGATTTAAGGATTTCCAGCGGATCTAATCCATATCCATGTGTCAGATATTGCATCGCTTTGGCTACGCGTTCCGGTGTTTTTTCAAGACCTTCTCTGTTGACGTCTTCCCCTAAATTATAGAGTATCGTTTTATAATTATCGGCTAATGATGCCGTTATTTCTGTATCATATTGTTCAATTTTTTCGTAGCTTTTTATTTCTTTTATCATTTTATGCTATGTTTCAATTTGTGGTTTTCCTGTTATTTTTACATTTTAAAAGTTACTATTCCATAATCCATCTCAAATACCTGACCTGAAATCGACTTAGAATTTTCAGAGATCAGGAAATTGGCCATATTGGCCACTTCTTCCGGTTTTAAATATCCTTTCATCGGATGGCGTTCCACCATACTTTCTTTCATTCGGTCATTTCTCAAAATAGTTGCGGAAAGCGACGTTTCTGTAATAGTAGGAGCAATGGCATTTATCCTTACTGCCGAAGCCAGTTCGGCTCCCAACGATTTAACTAATCCTTCGACGCCTGCTTTTGCTGTTGCAATACTCGCATGAAAAGGCATTCCTAATTTTGCTGCTACTGTACTGAATAAAATAATGGACGGATCAGTTCCTTTTTTCAAAACTGGTAAATATTTCTGGATTGTTTTTACGGCTCCAATGACATTGATTTCAAAATCATTTCTAAAATCATCAATACTTAAACTTGTAATCGGTTTTAAGGTTATAGAACCCGGACAATAAATTAAGGTATCTATTTTTTCGATCTCTGGAAGCGTATCAACCAATACATCTACTGTGTAATGAATTAAATTAGGATGGGAAACCTCTGGAGCATTTCTACTGATATTATGAATTAAATTAGTTTTTAATTGCTGTACTAAAATAGCATTTCCAATTCCTTTGCTTCCGCCAATGATTACTATATTTTTCATATTATCCAATCGGTTATTTGAAATCCGTTTTGTTTATTTCTGTCTTTACAATAGTTAACATCGTCCCGGACTTTTTTCCGTTTTTTTTCTGCCAATGAAATGAAGGTTTACAAACCAAACCCATTTTTGAAGGCAGATTTGCTTTTTTTACTATTTATATTTTTCATATTCATTGACAACAATGGCTGCTTTCAGATCAAACATCAAATTGTACAATCCGAAAAATGTTCGGTTCATATAGATAAAGTGTTTAGAACCCCGGCTGCCATTCATTTTGCGAAGGGTGGTGTCTTTAGAAAATCGTTCTCCTAATTTTGCAATGCTTTCAAAAAAGGTTTCATCTGAGAAATCGAAAGTTTTTTCTTGAAATGGTTTGGTAAATAAGGATAGTAAATCATGGAACATTTCAGTGAAGTAACTTACTTCTTCTTTTGAATCGTCTTTTCGGAGAATTTCTAATTCAATTAATTTCGCATTGAATAGTTTGGCGTCATTTATTACTTTTTTGTCAATCAACTCAAAATACGGTTGGTAGAAATCATTTGGAATTTGTTTCATGCAGCCAAAATCCAATGCAACTAATTGGTTTTCTTGGTTTACCAAGAAATTTCCAGGATGAGGATCTGCATGTACCTTTTTTAGGATATGAATCTGATACATATAGAAATCCCACAATGCCTGACCAAGTTTGTCAGCAATTACCTGATCTGAATTTTTAGTGGTAAATTCAGAAAGATGGATTCCTGTCATCCAGTCCATAGTGATAATCTTCTCTGAAGAATAGTCCGAATAGTAATTGGGAAAGATCAGGTTATCAATTTTTTTGCATGCCGCAACAACCTCCTGACTTTGTTGTAGTTCCAATACATAGTTGGTCTCTTCGATTAGTTTGTCTTCTACTTCTTTAAAATACTTATCTGAATCTTTTCCCTGAAGATTAAACATTCGGATAGCTATAGGCTTAACCAAAGCCAAATCGGAAGAAATACTATTGGCTACGCCGGGATATTGGATTTTTACAGCCAGCTTTTTTCCGTCTTTTACCGCAAGATGAACTTGTCCGATACTTGCTGCATTAACAGAGTTGGCATTGAACTCATCAAAAATCTCATAAGGTGTTTTGCCAAAATTGGCCTTGAATGTTTTCAAAACCAGTGGCGATGAAAGCGGAGGAACTGAAAACTGTGACAAAGAAAATTTTTCTACATACGCCTGAGGCAAAAAATTTTTGTCCATACTTAGCATTTGCGCTACTTTCAATGCACTTCCTTTTAGACGTTTTAGCCCGTCGTAAATATCTTCCGCATTGTCTTCGTTGAGTTTATCGCGAGTTAAATCAGTGTTGACCATTTTTTCGCCATAATATTTTAGGTAATTTACGCCAATTTTAGCTCCGGTCTGCACCAGTTTTGTAGCTCTTTCAATTTTTGACGTAGGGATGTAGTCGATACTTTTCATTATTTTTTGTATACTTTTTCTTTGAAAAGAAATTTTCCAAAATCGATTAGGCTGTCAAGTGGTGCTGTATTCATTAATTCAAAGGTGACTTTTACCGACTTCTCAATATAGAGGTCTGTTTTCTCAAAAGCAGGTGAGGAATCTTCCATCCAGAATTTCAGGGTCAATAAAAGTTGGATCCACGAAGTTTCCTGAATAGCTTTCTCCTGAAAGTTTTGAAATTTTTCCTGTTTGATTCGGTATTCATCTGAAGTAATTTCTGCAACATAGTTTTTGAAACTGTTTCTCAAACCGGAAAGTTGCACTAAATTTTTCAGTTCATTTTGATGCTGTGTCAAAGTCATGATGACATAGCTTCGATTAGCTGATAATAATTCGAAGAAAGTAAAGTAAAAACTTAACATTTTACTTTTCATATCGTAGGTTTCATAGTTTTGGTCTTTCTGTAATAATTCGACCGTTTTTTCAAGAAACATTTTGAAGATTTCTTTCTCTACACTTTCCATGGTTCCGAAAAAATTGTAAAACTCGGTTTCCGAAAAGTTATTCATCTTTGCAAAATGATAAACGGATTTAGGTTTTTCATTATTTTCCAATGTATAATTCATATACATAGAAACTATTTTCTCCTTTGTTATTGTTGATTTTTTAATAGCCATCTTTACAGTATTTCAAATTAGAGCATAAAGATACTCAATGTTTAACAATAATTTAATAATGTTAAACAAAAATTAATGTTAATGTTTTTATCGCTCGAAATGATTAGCTTTGTTTTGTTATGAAGAAAAATATACTAATAAGCGGAGGCTCAGGATTTATAGGTAAACACTTGACTGATTTGTTAATTGAGAAAGGATTCTCAGTTTCTATATTGAGTAGGAGTGATAAAAAAAACACTGGTGATATCTCTTATTTTAAATGGGATGTTTCCAATCATAGTATTGATGAAGCCGCCGTATTAAATGCGGACTACGTAATTCATTTGGCGGGTGAAAATATCGCAGAAAAAAGATGGACCACAAAACGTAAAGCTGCAATAATTGACAGCAGAATACAATCAGTACAGTTGATTTATTCTGTTTTGAAAAAAAATAATAAAAAATTGGATGCCTTTGTTTCTGCTTCTGCCGTAGGGATTTATGGTGCTGTAAACGGAATGGAAATTTGTACGGAAGAGACACCTCCAGCTCATGATTTTTTGGGCGCTACTTGTCAAAAATGGGAAGGTGCCAGCGATTTCATTGAAAACCTGCGTATTCGCACCGTGAAAATTCGCACGGGATTAGTGTTAGGGAAAAATGATGGCTTTTTAAAGAAGTTGATTCCTATTTTTAAGTATCGATTGGGTTCCGTATTAGGTTCGGGTAAACAATATATGCCTTGGATACATGTTGATGATTTATGTGCTGTGTATCTTGAGGCAATTGTGAATGAGAATATGAATGGTCCTTATAATGCGGCCATTAATGATAATACGAACAATACAATTTTTTCAAAAACATTGGCGCGCGTTTTTGGGTACTCTATTTGGTTGCCAAATGTTCCAGCTTTCGTGTTGCGATTGGCAATGGGTGAAATGTCCAAAATAGTATTGAATGGGCGAAGAGTCTCCAGCGAAAAACTGGAGAAGTTAGGATTTCAGTTTCACTATACAAACTTAGAGCAAGCTCTTAGGGATTGTTTAACGAAATAGCTTTATTGTAAAACACAATAAAGCTGGGTATTTACATTTTTGGATATTTTGCTGCGTACGATGTTCGGAATTTCAATTTTAAAATCATCGGTATTTAGCGGAAAATTAGAAACAAGCTCAATTCCTTGAGTTCCTTTTTTAATCTTACCAATGACTATGATTTTTTTTGATTTCCCATGAATGGTGATTTTCCCTTTAATCAGGTATTCGTTTGCAGTTGAGTTTACATTTTTCAAATCAAATTTTTCGATAATACCTTTGAAAATGGCTTTAGGGAAGCGATTACTCTCCATATAATTAGCATTAAAATGACGCTCCATTAAACTTCTTTCAAATTGAAAATTTTTGATAAAAGCCAAACAGGTTATCTCCCCTGTTTTGGTTATTAAAACACAGGATATTTTTTCATTTATCGCTTCTACTTCTTCAAAAAAAGGGACAGAGGCTTCAAAATTAATGATTCCTTTAGTAGTGGTCATTTTTTCTTGTGCACTAGTTGTATTAGCAATAAGAGTTAGGAATAAGAGTATGATTTTTTTCATAATCGTTTATGAATTAAACTACTTAAAGTTACAAAATTTCAAGTAAATAAACTTACGATTATGGAAGAAATAACCCGATTAGCACTGCTATTTTTATACAGGAGCGTTTGTTGTTTTATTTCTGATTTTTAAATGCGATACAGCTAATTCCAGGCAAAAAAGGAGACTTAAAAATTACTTTAAGTTTAACTGAACATTGAATTTCTTCAGGCTGGCAAGTGATTCAGCAGAACTATAATCAAACTCTTCTTCGTGCAGGTCTTTTTCCTTTTTTAAGGCAATTTGTTTGATGCAATTGCAAAAACGGCGTACCTCATTCATAGTAGATAAAATGAGCCCGGGAACAAGCATACTTTTGCCTTCTTTGTCTTTGGCAACCATCGTAAAATAGGAAGAATTGCAATGTTTTATTTTTCCCGTTTGAATATTCTCGGCTTCTACCCGAATACCTATAATCATAGAACTATTGCCAACATAATTGACACAGGCTTTCATCGTAACGAGTTCGCCTACTTCGATTGGTTTAAGGAAATTTACTGTGTCCACTGAAGCGGTCACACAATAATTCCCTGAAAATTTTGAGGCACAGGCAAACGCAATTTGATCCAATAGCGACAAAATGTAACCACCATGAATTTTTCCGCTAAAATTGGTGTGTGACGGTAGCATCAATTCTGAAATACTGATGTTTGAGGAAGCGACAGTTTTAAAGGTACGATTCATATTACTTTATTTTAAATGGGGAATTGACCATTTTTACGTCTGTTATGAAGTATCGCGTATCGCCCCACCAAGGGAATGTTCTGTACCGTTCCACGTAGCTCACCTGGACATATTTTCCCTCCATTTCTTTCAAATCTGCAATTACTTTTTCCTCACTGTCCAATATGGAGAAAGCAAAAATTTGTGCTCCGGAAATTCCCTGGCTAATTTCTCCTTCCCAGGTTTTGAAGGCAACTCCTTTATGACTCACTTTTATCAATTCACCGGAGCGCACTCCTTCGCTATAAGTTGCATTGTACAAAAAGGTAAAGTAACCGACTATGGACACCAGAATTATTGCGGTAAAAATCATTAAAAATTTTCTCATTTTGTTTAGTTTAAAAGTTGATTTTCGTCTTTTTCAGCTCTGTTTAATATGCTTTCCGGAAGTGCTTTCTTTGCTTTCGCTCCCATTTTTTTCAGTTTTTCCACACTCACAATCAGGTTTCCTTTTCCTTCTACGAGTTTGTTCATGGCGCCACTATATTCCATTTTACTTTCGTCTATTTTCTTTCCGATTTTGATCAAATCACCGACAAAGCCTTCAAATTTGTCATACAATGCGCCCGCTTGTCTTGCAATTTCCAAAGCGTTTTCCTGTTGCTTTTGGTTGGTCCACATGCTGTCGATAGTGCGTAAAGTAGCCAGAAGTGTAGCTGGTGTAACGATGACAATATTCTTCTCGAAGGCCTTGTTGTATAAAGTGGTATCCTCGTTGAGCGCCATAGCAAAAGCGGGTTCAATTGGGATAAATAGCAATACAAAATCAGGACTTTCAATTTGATATAAGTCTTGGTAGTTTTTATTGCCTAATTGTTCTACATGACGTTTGATGGAACTGACATGTTCTTTTAGAAACCCAATTTTAATAACGTCATCTTCCTCGTTAATGTATTTTTCATAGGCAGTTAAAGAAACCTTGGAATCGACAATCATCTTTTTACCGTCCGGTAGATTAATGACAACGTCCGGGAAAACGCGATTTCCATCCTCGGTTGTGAAGGCTTGCTGCACTTCATATTCACGGCCTTTCTCTAAGCCTGATTTTTCCAGAACCCGTTCTAAAACTAATTCACCCCAATTCCCCTGCATTTTACTATCCCCTTTCAAAGCCTTGGTCAGGTTGATGGTTTCCTTACTCATTTGGATATTCATTTCTTGTAACCCTAGAATTTGTTGTCTTAAAGCCGCATGATAGTCAATGCTTTCTTTGTGTGTATCCTCGACTTTCTTTTCAAATAATTGAATTTTATCCTGCAACGGCGATAGGATATTTTTCATATTTTCCTTATTCTGCTCCGTAAATTTATTGGATTTTTCGTCTAATATTTTGTTGGCGAGATTTTCAAATTCCTTCGTGAATTTTTCCTGAAGTTTTTCTACTTCTTCTTTTTGTTCCTTGTTGCGTTCCCAAAGATTTTCAAAATCCACTTCCTTTTTAGAAAGCTGGATCGCTAAGCTGTCTTTTTCGTTTCGAATACTTTCTTTTTCAGAACTGGTGTTTTCTAATTGCTTTTCGAAGGCCGTTTTGTCAATGGCGATCTGTTCTTTTTGTTGATTGAATTGAGAGGACAACGCAATCAGCTTTTCTTCTAAACTAATTTTTTCCGACTGAAATCGGGCAGCGAAAATAAGTTTGCCAATATAAATACCAATAGCGAGAGCAACGATGAAAATCAATAAAAACGGAAGCGTATTTGACATAGAATTTCTTTTTGTAAGTTTGTAAAAATAAACAAAAGTTTCCTTGTTTGCGTTCGGAAATTAAAATAGTATTTCAAGTTTTAGCATTCCTGAATTTGTAAATTTAACTATCGTTTAATTTTAATGTTTTTAGAATTATGCGGCATCAATCTTTAAAATTACATTCTCGTTTTTTTGCAATTATAGCTATTGTCAGTTGGTTTGCTGTTGTATTGCAATTGTATCTTATAATTTTGAATCGTGTTACTTCACTTAACGAAACGATTGTTCGGTATTTTAGTTTTTTTACAATTCAGTCGAATATTTTGGTGGCACTCTGTTTTACTTTTCTTTGGCTAAAGCCAAAATCCAAATGGGGACTATTTTTTTCGAAACCTAAAAATGCAACTGCAATTACTTTATACATCGTAATTGTTGGAATTGTTTATAATGGGATACTACGATTTTTATGGGCTCCAACAGGTGGGCAAAAAGTGGCGGATGAGCTGTTGCATTTGGTTGTTCCAATATTGGTTTTGGTTTTTTGGATCGCATTTGTTCCTAAAAGAGAATTGGAATTCAGAAATATCGTTGCGTGGTTAATTTTTCCTTTTGTGTATTTAGTTTATACGTTAGTTCGGGGTGCCTTTTTTGGTTCTTATCCTTATCCGTTTATCGATGTAAATCTTTTGGGATACAAGCAGGTGTTGCTCAGTAGTTTTTATATGTTGTTGGCTTTTCTTTTTATTGGAGTACTGTTGGTAAGTTGCGGTACCATCAGAACCAGAAAATCTAATAATCAATTGCGCTAATTCTCTAAAATAAAAAAGCCAATAAGAAGCGATGCACTTATTGGCGTATTAGAAACAAAATTAATAGTTATTCGTCCAGTTTTATATTTCCTCTGTCTTCCTGATTATCCGGATGTGAATTCGGATAGCGATTTGGAATTATATCTGAATTATGATCTTTATTCTCTACCATTTTTTTAGCTTGTTCTTCAGAAACATTTGCGGTATCAGAACTAAGGTTTTTAGGTGTGCTATCCTCATTCTGTTCTAGAGTTCCGTCAATATTGCGCGCTCTCTGAACAATTTTTTGATTTCCATGACTGTCGGTTTCTACCTCTGATTTCAGATGTGATACTTCAGGATTCGCATTTTTGGCTAGGTTCTGACCGCTAAATCCTTCGTTTATATTTTGCTTATTATTTGCCTTTTTTGATCCTAAATCGTTGCTTTCCATGCTCTTTAATTTAAAGTTAATACTGTTAACTTATATAATGATACGTCTTTTATTTGAGGCAATTCAATCATTTAACATAGCTTTTGGTTTGTTTAGGTAAATGTATCAGTGTGCTATTTTAAATCCTGCTAAAACAAAACTATCTTTGCAATCATAAAAAATAAAACAAAATGACTCATTCTCATTTCATCATTCACAAACCGTACGGGTATCTGAGTCAGTTTATTTACGAATTAAAAAGGAAAAAGAAACTGCTGGGAGAATTGTACGATTTCCCCAAAGGCACAATGGCAATTGGTCGTCTTGACGAAGATTCCGAAGGATTATTATTTTTGACTACCGATGGCATGACAAGCGAAATCATTCGTAGTAAAAAAGTAGACAAAGAATATTATGTTCAAGTCGATGGGATTATAGATCAGCAAGCCATTGAACAATTGCAAAAAGGTGTCGAAATAGGTTTCAATGGCACTAAATATACTACTAAACCATGTAAAGCGTTGCTGATAAACGAAATTCCTGATTTTGGAGCAAGAGGAAAAAAAATTCGCGATGAACGTCACGGCCCTACTTCTTGGGCTTCTATTACAGTTAATGAAGGAAAGTTTCGCCAAGTTCGTAAAATGACCGCTGCTGTTGGATTTCCAACCTTACGGTTGGTTCGCGTTCGAATAGGAAATGTATATCTCAATAATTTGCAGGCAGGTGAAGTCTTGGAGGTTTCCGATTTCCAAATGCAGCAATAAACAAAATTACCTAATAAACAAATAAGCAAGTATGTTAAACATTGTTTTAGTAGAACCTGAAATACCAAATAACACTGGGAATATTGGCCGCTTGTGTGTGGGTACCGAAAGCCGTTTACACTTAATTCATCCTTTTGGGTTTGTTATCAACGATAAAAACCTAAAACGTTCCGGTTTGGATTATTGGGTGCATCTTGATGTAACTGAATATCAAAATGTAGCCGAGTGGAAAGCGCAGATTCCGGATTTATCCAGAGTTTTTCTGATGAGTTCCCATGCTGAAAAATCGTATTTGGAAAATGATTTTCTGGACGGAGATTGGTTGGTTTTTGGAAAAGAAAGCAAAGGTTTAAACGAAGCTGTTTTAAGCGAGTTTCCCAATCATTTGACCATTCCGATGTCACCACTAATCAGAAGTTTTAATATTGCAAATTCTGTGGCGTTTGTCATTGGCGAGGCAAAGCGGCAAATAAGTACTAAACGCTAAGTTGAAAATTGTAAAAAAGTAAGGTATTATTATGGCTGAAATTTCATATATTTGAGTAGGTCATTCTGGTTCTAATTGTGTTTTTTCTCCTTTAAAACTTACTTTTATATGATTGATAAAGTTATCCTCAGAAGTACCATTTTCAGACATTTGGATGGTTTGGTTACCGCTCCCGTAGCGTATGTTTTGGATGAAAAAGGAGTGCTGTCCTATATTCTTGACAAAAAAGAAGTGACGCTGATGGAACTGAGCTCGCAGTTCAAAGCCAATGAAGGTTATCTCAATGTTGGTTTGCGCGTTTTATGCTCTCAAGGCTTCCTGAATTATCATATCAATACGACTACCGATCAGATTAAATTTAGCATAAACGATAAAAGCGAGATTGCTTTTTCGTTGTTCTATCTGTATGAAGATGTTCTTGATTTACTGCATTTTACAATGCAATTTCGAACGCGGCTATTAGATGACATCCCCTTTATCAGATTGGGCCTAATTTTCGATTTGTATAAAAATAATTATGGAATTTCATTTTCCAATGATCCCGCAATTAATGAAATTCAGAATCAGATTTTAACCCATATTGAAGGTTGTCTGGTTGGCCCGATATTAGTGCGACTTGGTATGAGCGGGATGTTTCATAAGTATTTTATGGAAATTTCCTTCCGCCCGGAAGAATTTCATAAAGCACCCGAAAATTTCAAAATAATACTGGATTTCTTTGTGGATTTGGGTTGGTTTACCCAAAAAAAAGGCAATTATCAGTTTACGGAAAAAGGATTGTTTTTTGCCAAAAGAGCCACAGCGTACGGGGTAACAGTTTCTTATTTACCTACTTTCAGTAAAATAGAGGATTTGGTTTTTGGTAACCCAAATGTACTCCGAACCGTTGGCGAAGGACAGGATGAGATTCATGTAGATCGAGAAATGAATGTATGGGGAAGCGGAGGGGCACACGACACTTATTTTAAAGTCGTAGATGAAATAATCATTAAATTATTTAATTTGCCAATAGAAGACCAACCCAAAGGAATTCTGGATATGGGTTGTGGCAATGGAGCATTCATAGAACATATTTATAATGTAATCGAAAGGCAGACCCTGCGTGGAAATATGCTGGATGATTACCCTTTATTTCTTGTGGGAGCCGATTACAATCAGGCAGCTTTGAAAGTAACCCGTGCCAATCTAATCAAAGCCGATATTTGGGCCAAAGTGATTTGGGGTGACATAGGCAGACCGGATTTGCTAGCCAGCGATTTGTTGGAAAATTATACTATTGATTTGAAAGATTTGCTGAATGTAAGAACCTTTTTGGATCATAATCGGATTTGGGAAATGCCAAAAGAAATAACGAAAGATAGGGTAAGTCATTCAACAGGTGCATTTGCACACAGAGGAGAGCGGCTCAGTAATGGTTTAGTCGAAGATAATCTATTGGAACATTTGAAGAAATGGTCGCCTTATGTTCGGAAATTTGGGCTGCTAATGATTGAATTGCATACTATTGCCCCAACTTTGACAGCTGCTAATTTAGGCAAAACGGCTGCTACGGCGTACGATGCCACACATGGTTTTTCGGATCAATATATTGTGGAAATTCCTGTTTTGCATAAAATAGCTGCTGAGGCAGGGTTGTATCCTGATGTTAATTTTTTCAGGAGATTTCCGGATTCTAATAGCGCAACAGTGAGTGTGAATTTATTAAAAGGGAATGGTTAGCAAAATTAATAACCTGAATTCAATCCATAATTTATAGATTGAATTCAGGTTAGATATAAAGGTATAAAAAAATATTCCGCATACTTTTTAAACACTACCCGGAATGGGGAAATCGTTTTTTTTTTTTGCAGTAAAGAAAACGAAGTGCTTAATAGTATTAACAATGCTAATTGGCTTTTAAATAATAGTTTCATACTTCTTTATTTTGTTGTGATGAAAAATTGATTTGCTGTCAAAGCATGTTATTCCTCATTCTCCTGGAAATGATTATTAAATACATAATTACCAATATTTCTTCCCATTTTTTCTCCATCAACTACTGCTTTTCTAAAATACCAACCGCAATAAATCTTGCTTACAGAGTTGTCATTTGCCGCCTGCGAAAGACTGGAATAATGCAGCTTAGTTTCGGGTAATGTGGCACTGCTGAGGTTAATTGCTATTTCATCCGATCCAAAGAAAGAGTGTAATACAGCTGTAGTCACGCCTCCAAACATTGCAAAACTTGATGGATATTCAGGAATTGGAGGAGTGATAAATGTATTCGGTACTTCGGCTAGATAGGGAAGCCAATTGGCATCGGCCGCTGTATTGTCATTGCCGTCATTGTTAGCAAGAGGAACTGCGGTTTCGGGTCTCCAGGAATAAAAATGATATTTAGATTCCATTACCGAGTTGATACCATCGGCCATTGCAGTATGGATTAGGGCAAACAAACGGGCTGTTTTCCATGCATCCATTTTTTTAGTGGCAATTATATTTCTGGCAAGATTGTTCCAGATGATGGACGGTCTGCTCTCTGACCAGAATTTTGCCAGTATTTCTTCGTTAGCTGTTCTGATACCTCCAACTCTGGCACCCTTTTCTTTTATCTCATTGTAATCAGTTGTATAAGCGGCCGAGTTTACTGCATTTGGACCTGTGGGTCTAAATTGGTAATTACTTTGCACAACAAAAGGTTTTAATACGGTTCCCCAGTTGGGAATATTTTTCACTGTGAAAGGGGTTAGCGTGAGGACGCCATTCACCATAACATATCTAAGGGTGGAACGGTATTCACCTGGCTCATCTCCATCTGCAGGGCTGGCTGAAGTAATAATCACCTGCGTAAACCCGTCATTGGCACGGTTCGCAATAATGGCATCGGCAGCTTTTTTACCTAATGCTTTTCCAAGCTCTTCACTTTCTCCATCTGGAATGGTTGCCAGGCTTTCGCTATACCATGTATCGAGATGGAAATTGCCCTGTAAATTCAATCCTTTGATGGCCCAGTAGGCTGCACTTGCAACGGCTGCATCAGGCGATGCAAATTGTTCTCTTTCATTCTGCAATGCATAGCGTTGGTATTTGGGTTTAATACTGTTGAGTGCATCGTGTACGGCTATTTGGATCATAGCTAGTAAACGGGCACGTGTTGGCTGATTTCTGGGAGTGGCTACTACTGTCGCAGCTTTATCATTCCAATACAGGACCGTGTTATTTTCAGCAAAACCCGAGACTTTTATTTTTTTATCAAAAGTGGAAGTATTTATTTCTGTAGTATTCATGGGTAGATCTTCTTTGCCACAAGAAATAACTACTAAAAATAGAGCGAAACAGAGGGTTGCTCTTTTTAAAGGATTTTTCATGATCGTTAATTTAAATGAATATGTAAATTGTTAGAAAGAAAATTAAAATGAGGAAGTCTATTGAACTTCCCCATTTGTAATTAATTTGGTGTAGCTGCTCTGGCTACAAAATCACTTAGTGTTACGTAGGTATATCCCGTTACAGCATCATGATAAATGTTATATTTCGTAGGATAATTTCCCGCTTTTTCAAAATAGTCCGGTTGGGAATAATTGGCGCTAAAGTCAACATTGGAAAGTAAATAGTCTAAAGTGATCATGGGTTCAGTAAAAATAAATTTACCATTATAAGAACCATAAATCATAATTTTAGAAAAAGGAAGATGCGCTCCTAAATTTACAGGTAGCCAGTGTTTTCCCATTTGAGGTTCTGCAGTTGCCGGTCCAGGCGGAGTAAAATAATCTGCAGGCATGTAACCCGCAGCAGGATAGGTATTAAAAGCAGCATCGGTTTCTGGTGACCATGCCGGTATTGCGAGTTGCTCCTGGGCAGAAATCATATAAAAATGAATGTCAAAATGCGGTACATCAAAAACGCCTGGAGGTTCGTGACCCTCAGGATTCCAGTTAAGCCCAACATGATCAAAAGGAGTTAGTTGTGTTGCTTTAAGATGTAATGGAACAACAATTGTTGCATGTTCAGGAGGAAGTGTTTTACTATTAACGGTTTCCAAATTTTTAAAAGCTTCAGGAGTGATTTCAAGTCCTATCTCGTCAGGATGACCATTTGAATCCATACTTATCCACGAGCGAACTTTTCCGTAGCCAAGTGCAACTTGCGGACCTTTAAATACAGTAAGTTTACCGGAATTCGTTTTAGCGGTAAATGACGAGGATACATTCTGTTGTAAATCAGTATAAATCATTTCATCCTGACTGCAGGAAAAAAAGAAAAATAATGACCCCAAAACGATAATTTTCTTTGGCAATGTAAACAAATTTTCCATAATTAAAATTTTAAAAGATTGATTTTAATACTGTAGATAAGTTAAGCTTTGGGGGAAATAAAAAGAAGAACAAAAATACAACAAATACTATAACTATTTGATATTCAGTTTGTTTTATTTTTTTTGTATCAAGAATATTCTTCCGCTACTGTAAAACTTATAAATAGGAAAAATGGTTTTTTAAACTACAGATTTTATAAAGAAGATTTTTTATAAAAGCGTTGTGTTTTAGTAGTGAAGGGGAAACTAAACTATTATGAATTTTCCTTTATCAGCGTCAAAAACGATATGCTCATCTTTGAATAAAGTATTAAAACTTCCTTTTGAAATAAAATTACATGGTTCGTCTTGAAGTACTGTTTCAGGTGTCATAATAATCATTTCGTCACTCAATTGTATTGCCATATCAATATCATGAGTAGAAAATAAAATGCACTTGCCGGTTTCATGTGTGAGCTTTTTCAAAAGTTTGAATAAAGCAACTTTATGTAATAAATCCAAATGAGTTGTGGGTTCATCCAAAATTATTAACGGAGTATCTTGTGCCAATGCTCGTGCAATCAATACTTTTTGCAATTGCCCGTCACTGATTTCATAATGTTTTTTTGCGGCTAAATGGCTTATTTGTGTCAATGCCATCGCTTCGTTAACTTTGACAATATCAATATCAGATAAAGTTCCAATCCAATTGGTATAAGGCTGTCTTCCTAAAGCAATGAGTTCAAAAACAGTTAAATTACTTGGGGGCAATTTCTCTGTTAAAACAATACTCAGGTTTTGCGCTAAGTCCAATGGTTCATATGAGGTGATTTTCTTTTCATTTAAAAAAACATCGCCCAACAGCGGCTTTTGGATTCCGGTTATTGTTTTTAAAAGTGTTGATTTTCCAATACCATTTGCTCCGATTAAAGCAATCAGTTTTCCTTTTTTTAAAGAAATAGAAATATTGGAAGCAACTACAATTTTCTCTTTTTTATGAGAATAACCGATGCTAATTTGAGAAGCTTGTAAGAGGACTCTATTTTCCATTAGGCAATCATTTTTCGTTTTTTAACCAATAACCAGATTACCACGGGAGCACCAATTATTGAAGTCACAGCATTGATTGGTAAAATGATCTCCAATCCCGGTAATTCTGAAATTATGTCACAAATAAGCATAATTGAAGCACCGAAAAGTAGCGTACTCCAATACAAAACCGAATGATTACTGGTTTGAAATACTAATTTTGCTATATGGGGAACTGCCAGTCCAATAAAAGCAATTGGACCTGCATAAGCTGTAATGCTTCCCGCTAAAATACTTGTTGCGAAAATGATAATTAAGCGTGTTTTTCTAAAATTTAAACCTAAACTTTTAGCGTAGTTTTCACCCAATAACAATGCATTAAGTGGCTTTATGCTAAAGAGACTTAATACCAAGCCAATCCCAACACAAAAGGTCAGAATTACTATAGCGGACCAGGACAGGTTGCCTAAGTTTCCCATCGACCAAAAAGTGAATTTTTGCAATTGTTCTGCCGAACTAAAATAGGTAAGAACCCCTACTATCGCACTGGTAAAACTACCAAACATTAACCCCACAATTAAGATGGCCATTGTATCGCGTAACCGCTGAGAAACCATTAAAACGGCTAGTAATACAATAGAGCTTCCAAAAGTAGATGCTAAAACTACGCCATAGGAGGACAGTAAAACTGTACTTAAAAAAGGGGGGAGTAAGCTTGCTCCTAATAGTACGAAAGCAACACCCAGACTGGCTCCGGAACTCAATCCTAAAACATAGGGTCCTGCCAACGGATTTCTAAATAAAGTCTGCATTAGCAAACCACTAATAGATAACCCCATTCCAACAAGAACAGCAGTAATGGCTTTGGGTAAACGGTAGTTGATAATGATATATTCCCAAGTAGATTTACTGGCTTGACCACCGGTTAAACTATTGTAAATTTCTTTAAAAGGTATCGTGATGGAGCCAAAACTAATGTTTGTAAAAAACAATAGAACAAGCCCCAAAGTAAGCAGGAAAAATAGAATCGTATTTCGTTTTTGACTCGCCAATTTAATTTAGTTTTTGTGCAAAAGTAAAAGTATAGTTTGGAAGTAATTGAGGATGGAAGATTTTAATGTAATCTTTCAGCACCAAATCAGGTCGGCTTGGTGCTAATTCATAATAAATGGTTCCTCCTGTGGTGCCTAATTTACTTTCAAAAGTATAAACGTTTTTAGATTTTAAAGCGTCAAACTGGCTATAATGCGGATTGCTATTTTCGAATTCAGCAGCACTTTTAAAAGAACCTGTTGCGATCCAATATTGGGCAGTTTTTGCTTTTTCTAATATTTTTTCAAATGATAGGCTAAAACTACCTGTTCCTTCAACATTTGCCCAGAGATAATTCGCTTTGGCATCTTTCATGAATTGGGCTACCCAACTGTTTCCTCTTGCTACATACCATTGCTCCTGATACATAGATCCGTACAAAACGCTTGCTGTTGGTTTTTGGTTTTCCACTAATTTTATAGCATCATTGTAATTTTTAACGATTGCATCAAAAAGTGTTTTAGCTTCTTTTTCTTTACCAAATAAAGTACCATAAAGCTTGAGCCATTCTGCTTTTCCTAGCGGAGTTTGTTCCATCCAGTCCGCCTGGACAAGTACTTTAAGACCGCTTTTTTGTAAATTATCAATCATTGGATTGCTGTTGTCAACACCAAAGGTTACAATTAAGTCAGGTGCCAATTCAATAAGTTGCTCCATGTTTAATTTTTCGTTTTGTCCTATGTTTTTAACAGCACCGGCATCAATTAGTTTTCTGGTTTTTTCAGAAGAAACATAATCGGTATGCGGGAAGCCAACCAGCGATTTTTCAACTCCAAGCATTTCCAAAAAAGGAATATTAGTAGTAGAGGTAACGACAATCGACTGCAAAGGAACTTGAATTATGCTGTATTTTTGTAAGCTATCAGGAATGCTGCCGTTTTTTTCCTTTAGTATATAAGTGAAGTTTTTATTGGCTTCCGGCCAAGGATTTGAAACTGTTACCACCGAATATCCCTGATGCTTATAGATTGAAAGTCCCGAGGCATATTCGATTTCATTTTTTGAATTAGTACTTTCTTTTACGTTTGCGTTTTCGCTTTTTTTGCATCCAGCCAAAGTTGAAAAAGAGAAAACAAAAAGGCTTAATTTAAATAAAAATTTCATGATTTAATTTTTCGATAGCAACAAAGGTATACCAAATTTATAAAATTTCTTGTTTATTTTTAGTAGTAAAAAATTGAACAAATACTATCTTTACGAAATGAATAGCATTAAAGTTAAAAACTGTTCTACTTGCGGAACTCCTTTTAATTGTGGGGACACACCTGAAGGGAGCAAGTGCTGGTGTAACAATTTTCCGCCCATTTTTACACCGTCAGAAGTCGTGGATTGCCTCTGTCCCAGTTGCATTACAACTGCTTGTTCCAGTAAAATTGACCAGTATGTAGCGACACTGTCTTCTGAAACTGCACCGGATAATAAAGCTAAAGATTTACCTAAAACGACTAATCTCGTGGAAGGAATCGATTATTATTTAGAAAATGGAAATTATGTCTTCAAGGCTTGGTTTCATCTAAAAAGAGGCCATTGTTGCGCCAACGGATGCCGACATTGTCCCTATGGATTTAAAAAAATATAAAAATGATATATTTAATTACAGGCGGTGAACGTTCCGGTAAAAGTAGTTATGCGGAAAATTTAGCAAAAGAACAGTCGGAGAAACCGATATATGTGGCTACAGCCAGAAAATGGGATGATGATTTCCAAAAAAGAATAGATCGCCATCAAAAAGATCGCGACCAACGGTGGGTTAATATCGAAAAAGAAAAGAACTTGAGTGAAATTGATTTTTCGGGAAAAGTAGCTGTTGTGGATTGTGTTACGCTTTGGTTAACAAATTTTTTTGTAGATGCTAAAAATGATGTGTCCGTATGCTTAGAACAGGCTAAAGCTGAATTTGATGCCATTGCCAGGCAGGAGAATGCAACAATTATTATTGTAACCAATGAAATAGGGATGGGCCTTCATGCGGAAACTCATATTGGTAGAAAATTCACAGAACTTCAAGGCTGGATGAATCAATATATAGCTAAAGGTGCTGATACAGTTGTGCTAATGGTTTCTGGAATTCCTGTAACTATAAAAGGAAAAATATGAATTTCGTAACTTCATGGAGTGGCGGAAAAGACAGCTGTTATGCTATGATGCAGGCAGTTCAGCAAGGGTTTGTTCCAAAAGTGCTACTCAATATGATGAATGAAAACGGAAAAGTATCCCGTTCTCATGGATTGCCTTTGTCTGTATTGAATCAGCAGGCAAAAAAAATGCAGCTGCCCCTGGAGGGTATTCCTGCGACTTGGGATGCTTACGAAGCAAAATTTATTGCAGTTTTGAAAACACTGAAAGGCAGGTATGATTTAGAGGCCGCTGTTTTTGGTGACATCGATTTACAGGCGCATAGAGATTGGGAAGACAAAGTATGTGAGGCCGCTTCGCTAAAATCAATTTTGCCTTTGTGGCAGCAAGACCGAATTGTTTTGGTAAACCAGATGCTTGAAAACGATATTATAACGATGATAGTTTCTTGCAATACACTGATGGGAGAAAGTTATCTGGGTAGGATTTTGACTAAAGAATTAGCCCAGGAATTACACGAAAAAGGAATAGATCCTTGTGGGGAGAACGGGGAATTTCATACTTTGGTGCTTAATTGCCCGTTGTTTTCACAAGCGATTGAACTGCCTGTATTTACGATAATTTTTCAAGAAAGCCCCCATACACTTGGGTCTTTAGACGGGGGATGAATTGAAAATGCAAATACTTCTAATCATTTTAGATATAAAAGTGACAATTAAATACTTTTTTTATATATTTGTTTAATGGAAAAGCGATGGAGGAAAAGCAGAAGTGCTACATACAATATAGCCTATCATTTGATATGGTGTCCAAAATACCGTAGAAAGGTATTGATTAACGGTATTGATATTAGATTAAAAGAGTTGTTGAATGAAAAAGCGATTGAATTAGGTGTCGTGATTGAGAATATGGAGGTAATGCCTGACCATGTACATCTTTTTGTAAAATGCGAACCAAGTGATGCACCTCAATTTTTGGTGGGTCAATTTAAAGGATATTCTTCGAGAATTCTCAGAGATGAATTCCCAGAATTAAAATCAAAATTGCCTACGCTGTGGACTAGAAGCTATTTTGCGGAATCCGTAGGACATATTTCGGAGGCAACAATAAAAAAATACATAGAGGAACAAAAAAATATATAAATGATTAAAACCTACACATACAAGCTAAAACCAAATAAATCTGTAGAGCGCAAGTTCTATCAGTGGCTTGGTGTGTGTAGGGTGGTCTATAATTTGTCAAAAGAAGTTTCACAAACGTCATACAAAAGAGGTGTTTCGATGTCAAGTTATGACATCCAAAGTCAACTTCCTGATCTAAAGAAAGAAGTACCTTGGATCAACAATGTACATTCTCAAACCCTTCAAGCGGTCGTTGGTAGATATTCTGATTCAATGAAAAAGTTTTTCAAAGGAGCTGGTTTTCCAAAATGGGCGTCTAAAAAATCTTGGAAATCAGTTCCTTTCAAATCAATAAAAACAACGCATAATGCTTTCAAACTCCCTAAATTTGGAGCAGTAAAAGTGTTTAATTTCAAACAGCCGAAAGGCAATTTAAAAACAGCTACATTAATTCGGGAAGCTGATGGTATATACTTAAAAGTAGTTGTCGATGAATTCCAATCAAGAACTTTCTGTGAGAATCAAACAGTAGTAGGGATTGACATGGGAATAAAATACTTTATGATTTCATCAGAAGGCAATTTCACAGAAAACCCCAGACAGCTTCAATCAAAATTGAAGAAGTTGAGAATTCAAAGCAGAAAGCTTTCTCGTATGAAAAAAGGAGGTAAAAACTTTGTAAAACAAGTAATTGTC
>NZ_JBLVPS010000014.1:0-107737 GCF_048286515.1 Flavobacterium rhamnosi
CGCCATTGCTCAGCCAATGTGTACATCTGTTCTTGTTGATTCATGTCTAAAATTTTGAATCAGCAAATTTAAACTAGATGATTTATGAATCAAAGATGCTTTTAGTGGGACCAATACTGCACAACTTCCTCTTTTATTGGTACAAGCTGAAAATTATTTTTATATGTATTTATGGCTTTGTTGATTGTTATCCTTTTTATCCAACCTTCAAAAGAACCTGTTTTTTTGAATTGCTTAATGTTGGTGAATATGTCAATAAAAGCGTTGTGTAAATTATCTTCTGCTTCCGCTTCATTTGTGCAATACTTTAGACTCAGCACAAAAAGATTCTTTTTATACAGGTTGTATAATTCCTCTTGTGCTTTGCTGTTTTGCTTAATGCAACCCTTTATAAGTTGGTCTAGATTCAATAAACGACAGTGTTAAATAGTCTTAAATGTAGCAATTAATCTTTATTCGATAGTGAATTTCTATTTTTAAATAGGAGTGTGTAATTTTACTAAAAAATAATATTCAGCACTATCAGTCGTTGGGTTTCTTTTGCATATTTGGAAATTATAAGGTTTATTTTTTTTATTATTTTCTAAAAATTTATTTGATCATAAGCAACATAAGCTCCTGAAACACCAGATTGAAATTTCAAATCAGTAGGCTCTTTAAAAAAATCATAACTTATCCAGCAATACCCTTTGTCTCCCCAATTTGTACCCCAAGAATTTACAACTTTAAAAGCATTTAATTCGTCATTATAGCCTACAATCAACATGGCGTGATTTCCGTACGCTTTGGTATAGTCATATTTTTCATAGATGTACAGGTTGTCCGCTTTTCTTGGAAGATTATTTGTGAAATTCTGATCTATCTTAATCGCTATAATTATTGGATTTTCCTGATGGATTAAAGTTTTTACTATATCTAAAAATGTATAAGATTGATTGTTCTTGGTAAATGAATTAACTCTGTATGATTTTGAGATGGTATGTCTTAATGCGGATTTAAACAGTGTTGGATGTGGCTTCCTACTGCAATCATCTGGATTGTAGGGGAATTCAGCCCATGTGTTTGTACCTTTTGTTTTTAAAACATACAAGGCATCTTCTATACATGATCCGGCACTACAGTCCTTTCCTGCTTTAGAATAATTGTATACAAAAGCCGGGCTCATAACATCGCTATAAGTTAGAAATTGATATCTGTTTTGTATTTTTTCATGATAGCTTTTTAGATAATAAGTAGTCGCAAATGCAACGCAACTACCTTGGTGTCCTTGACTTCTTACAGGCGGCATAAGAGACGATAGATCATATTTGGGGGGTATATTTAGATCTGGAAGAATAGAATCCAGGAGTTTGGGACTTTCGGCCTCTCCTGTACAAGTTCCAATATTACAACCCGTTGATTTTGGATCATTAATGGAGATGTCTTCTTTTACTTCCTTTGTAATTAAACCGACTGGCTCATTATCGCAGCTTATAAAAAGCAGTATAACAATTGTTTTAAATAATAAGTTTGCACTATGTCTCATTTGTCTGGAATTTAATGTTTTGCCATTTTGCCTATGATTATGGTACAGGAATGTGTTAGATACAAAGTGATTTAGAGGCTTGTATTTATCTAATTTTATATTCCTTTATAATTAGTAGTCACTATAAATTAAAAAGGTTGCGTGAAAAAAAATAAAAACTCCCAATACAACAGATGAATTGGGAGTTTAAGAAGGATTATTTTTTATTTTACTTCGAAACTTTTTTTTAGGGATATCGGAACACCTTTTTTCGTAAAGCCTTCAAGGACTATTTCAAAATTACCAGTAACATCGGAAGTGTAAAATGATACAGTGTTTTCTTTCTCTGCTATATTTAGTTCAGGCATCCATAGTAGTTGGTGTCTGTAATCGGGAATTCTTTGGGATAAAGTACCAGAAGCATAATCGGGGCTGAAATATACCTTCTTAATTGTTGGCCTTTGAATGTCAATTTTTTTAATATAGTCCCCGGAGGATTTTGATATAAAATTATTGTTTTTTGTTTCAAAACTTATAAGACCACTAAACAGATTTGGTCCATATACGTATCCTTGATTTATAAGACTAACTTTATAAATAGTACTCATGTTAATATCAAAAAGTTCATTTACATCTTTAATGGCTAATCCATCTACCAGAACTAGGGGGAGACCATAAATTTCAAGATCTTTAGAATTATCTCTTAAATGCAGGGAGTATAGATCATTATTCTTTTTAAAATAAATTTCAATTAAAACTTCTATAATAGTTTCCTTTAAAGTGGGGAATCTGGTGTAGTCATCAAGAATATACGCTTTCTCTATGGTATGAAAAAAGGGAGTCGTTTTAGCGTTTGGTGCTAAGCTGTCTTTTTTTAGATGATAATAGGCATTTTCTATTTGATTTGCCACAGAACGTTCTTCAATAGCAGTAGTGTTATGTGCTGTTAAAATCAGTTCAGAAGGAAAAAGTAATGATGAAGTATCGAATTTTGGCAATTCATCTAAATGTATGGTATAGTCATCCCGATTGTCTTCTAGAACTTGAATAACACAGTTTGTTTGGTTTGGATTTTTATCAAGGAGGAAGGTAAACTTTCCAGACCGATTTGTTTTTGCTATTTTGAAAGCAAATGATTCTCCAGGTAATGAAAGTGCAACGGATTTATCATTTAAGTCTGCATTTTCTTTTTTGGAGGTAATTGAACCAGAAATTAATTCCGCTCTAAGTTCTGGAATAAAAAAAAGAGAGTCTTTTGTTGTAGCTGGATTTGGTATGCTGGAATTGTCTTTTACAAATTCTTCAGCGGTCAATTGCAGTTTTGTAGGAAGTTCGTCAATTTTTCTTATGGCAATAGAATAATTACCTTTTTCTATTAATGATTTTATTTTTAAAGTAACTTTTTCTCTGGTTTGATAGCTTTTTTTATCTATTTCAAAGGCAACTTTTTCCGTAAAAACCGAATTTGCACTTTTGGAAGTTTGTTTTTCATATTCATTATTTTTTAGGGATACAACCGTGCTGTTTTTTTTGTTACCGCCTTCTTCTTGATAGGGTTGAAATGGGTTTATTATGGCAATGTCAGTTTTGAAGATATTTGTTAATGCGTTGTTTAGATTCCATTTAGTATAGGCTACTAGTTTGTAATTTCCTGTTTTTAGTGTTGTAGGTATAAAATAATCGCCTTGACCTGTTCCATTTTCTAAATAAATTTTGCTTTTAGAAATAGTTTGTTTGTTTTGATCAATAAGTTCAACGTATGCTATTTTGCTAATTGAACTGGTTGAATTATTAACGGGATTTAGGCAATATAATTTATAAAGCAATGTTTCTCCAGTGATGAAAGTTGTAGCATTTGAATGAAGAAATATACTTTCCCGCATTGACTTATCTAAGCTTTTACTCTCGTTTAATGAAATGTTGTTCTGAGCTATCGCAAAAGAATTGCTAGCTGCCAGAAAAGCTAAAATGAAAAGGTGTTTTAATTGATCCAAAATGAAGGTATTTTGTTAGAAGAAAATGTCGTGCAGTCTCCGCATGCTGGAGGAACCATTTTATAAACCTGATAAATACTATTGGTGTATAGGTAGTTGTCTAAATAAAGCAACTGGTTCGTTTCAATGTTTGAAAGAAGGATAGCCCCTTTGCAATCTGGATTTGCGCTTTCAAAACAGAATACCCAGTTTCGTATTTCGCATTCCTCTTTATAGGGAGGAATTGGTTCATTAGGAAATAAATCTTTATAGTTGAAGAAAATTCTTTTTGATGAAACCGAGGAAACCTCAAAAAAGCCTATAATTTTCTCAGTGGGATTGTTCAATGCGTTTATATTACCATAGAAGAATCCTGGCTGATTTTGTGAAAGAATACTTTCTGATCCTGATAACTCATTTAATGTTTTGTAAAAGGTGTATGCTTCTAAACTTTGAATGTATTGTCTGACCAAAATACTGTAGCGGTGGGAAATAATGTAATTTTTATTGCTTATAAAACGCACCGGAAAATTAACGCGATCTTCACTAAGTTCATTGGTAGTTGTCAAAAGAATCTCCTTTGAATAATCGGTGCTGTAACATGTTTTTGATTCTCCTGTTCTTGGAATAAGACCTATTTCTCTATGCCCGCCAATTTCTATTGGTGGTAGTAGGATGGCTGTGTCGGGATCCCATAGAGGAGTGATTATTTTGTAGGTTTCATCGTATTCATATCTGTAATATTTTGAGGTTCGGTTCGGATCATAGCTGCTTACATTAATTTGAACACCTTTTTGTTCTTGTTTAGTCTGTACCGTTGCAGTTATATTTTCAATTTCATTAACTGCAGTCAAAGTTTCCGAGGTAGAATTATAAGAACTTCCATCTCTTGTAGTGAAATTTAGTTTGTATTTTCTTCCCTGTATGGCCTTAAACTCGGTTGTAGAAACATAAATGCTATCTTCTTCTTCAAATTGGTACTGGTTTCCTTCATTATCTGTTATGGATACATCTGCACCAGATTCAAATGTTGGTCCACTTTCTTCAAGTCGGAAAGTTCTTGAGATTTTTATATTTTGTTTTTTTAATTCATTAGTTATTGTGGCCTCTACAACAAGCGCATTTTCAAAGTTATTCGTTTGCAATATATATTGTTCTGTGCAGCCATTTATGGCAAAGCACAATAGTAGTATGGGAAAAATTTTATATATAAATAATTGTTTCATGGTTTTAATAACGTGTTTTTTAATTGATCCAAAATGGGGGAACAATGTTGGACGAAAAAGTTGTACAGTCTCCGCAGGGAGGCGGGACCATCAAAAATTTAAGTCCTTCGCTCGCAAAATGCACCAGAGTATTAGATCCAATGGCAGAGATTAATGCAGCTCCCTTGCAAGGTGGATCCCCAAAACAAAAAACAAATTCTCGTTCTAAACAGTCCATAAAATAAGGTGGCAAACGTTCCCCTGGAAATAAGTCTTCATAATTAAAAAAGATTCTTTTTGAAGAAACAGAGGAGACCTCAAAAAAGCCAATTACCTTCTCATTGGGGTTTTCCAATGATTTTATATTGCCATAGAAAAAACCAGGTTGATTTGGAGATAGTATGCTTTCTGAACTTGATAACTCTTTCAAAGTTTTATAATAACTATAGGAATTTAAAGTTTGAACGAATTGTCGAACTAAAATGCTATACCTGTGCGTTATAATATAATTTTGATTGCTAATGAAGCGGATAGGGTAATTTACTCGGTCTTCGCTAAGATCACTTGTCGTTTTTAAAATTATATTGTCAGAATTTTTTGTTGTATAACAAGTTTTACTTTCACCTACTCTTGGCAGAATCAGAATACCTTCATGTGCTTCTCCAGGCAGCGGTGGGGTTAATCTGGTCATTTCATAGTCCCATTGTGGTGCAACTATTTTATATGTTTCTTCATATTCATATCTATAATATTTTGAAGTACCAGTTGGATCATAGCTATTTACATTTATTTGTACACCCCTTTCTCCATCTTTACTGGTGACGGTCGCGATTACATTTTCCATGTTGTTTACTGTGGTTAAAGTTTCAGATGATGAGGAGTATGATCTTCCGTCTTTTGTAGTAATGTTTAATCGGTATACGCGTTCCGGTACTGCTTGAAATTCTGATTTGGATAAGTATGTGCCAGATTGTTCTTCAAATTCATATGAATTACCCGAATTGTCCGTGATATTAACATCTGCACCAGATTCAAAAGTTGGCCCATTTTCTTCAAGTCGATAGGTTTTTGAGATTTTTATTTCTTGTTTTTTTAATTCATTAGTTATAGTGGCCTCGATAACCAGTGCGTTTTCAAAGTTATTGGTTTGTAATGCATATTGTTCTGTACAGCTATTAATAATAAAACTCAATAACAGTAAAAAAGATATTTTATATAAAAATGGTTTCTTCATGGTTTCTAAAACTTAAAATTATATGTAATACTTGGTATTGGAATAGAGAATATTGATGTTTTGTAAGCTTTCACTTCTCCTTTGTCTGTCACGAAATAGATAGAATAAGGATTATTTCTCCCTAAAACATTATAAACGGATATATTCCAAAAACTATGTGCTAATTTTTTTAATTTGTGATTTCCTTCAATGTTAAGACCAATATCTAATCGATAGTAATCGGGTATTCTAAATTTATTTCTATCACTATATAGCGTATATTCAGCATTGCCGTAAGTATAGGTACCTATTGGATAAGTTATAGGCCTTCCGGTCTGATAAATGAAATTACTTGACAGACTGTAGCGCTTTGTGAATTTGTAATTTAAAACAGCACTAAAATCATGTGGTTTATCAAAATTTGTAGGGAAGTAGTCTCCATTATTTACTTTTTCTTCATTAAACTGGCTGTCTAATTTAATATATGTTCTCGAGTAGGTATAGCCTAACCAGCCATTTAGTCTTCCGACTTGTTTTTTAAGTAATACTTCGATTCCAAAAGCTTTTCCTTCTCCTTGTAAAAGCTCGGTCTCGATATTCTCATTAAGAAGTAATTCTGCTCCCACTTTATAATCCAATATGTTTTTCGATTTTTTATAATATCCTTCTAAACTAAGTTCCAGAATGTCTTTGTTCATGTTTTTATAAAACCCTAAGGAGTACTGATGAGCACTTTGTGGTTTTACATTCAAATCAGAAAGTTTCCAGGTGTCAGTTGGAGATTGTGTAGTATTGCTGGATAGTAGATGAATATATTGAAACGTTTTATCATAGCCGGCCTTAACCGAAAAATCATCGGTTATAAAATAGCGTGCAGCAATTCTAGGTTCTAGTCCGCCGTAAGTTTTGATAACTTCATTGTTCTTGAAATTTTTGGTTTCAACAACCGTCGCGTCATTCATTGGGAGATCACTTTCGTAAATTCTTTGTGAAGATTTTCCTAAAGCAGCATAAAAAGAGTAGCGTAAGCCTAAATCAATCAATAATTTTTCGCTTACCTTAAAATTATCAGATACATAGATAGCAGATTCTAACCCCTTTTCTTTGTCAATGTTTATAGGAAGTAACAATGATTCAGGATCTTTAGGATCTAATGAACCAGGATTAATACTGTAGGCTTTACTAGATATACCATAATTAAATTTATGTTTTTCACTGAATAAATAATTTAGCTTTAACATAACTTGTGTTTCATTTATTTTATAGCCAAAATCAAATGAATTTGGTTCTTCCGTTTCGTAATCGATATTGAATTTGTATGCGCTATTTGTAAAAAGTAATGTGCCTTTGTTCTTTTCGTTAAACGAATGATTCCATTTTAAAGAAGCCAATCTATTGCTGTATTTATACAAGGAATCTGAAGATATACTAAAGGTGTCATTGCTGTAGTATAAAGTGGATTCGAAGTCATTATTTTTATTTATTTTATGGTTGTATTTTAGTATACCATCATAAAAGGAGGCTTGGCTATTCTTTAAAGACTCTTCGTCTAAACTTCTTAAAATCCAGCCTGAATACGTAGCTCTGGCTCCCATAATTAAACTTGATTTTTCCTTAACGATGGGGGTGGAAATACTGATGTTACTTGTAACTGGTCCGATTCCGCCTTCTCCGTTGAATTTGTCTAAACTTCCGTTTTTAGTTTCTATGTCAAATACAGATGATAAACGTCCTCCAAACTCCGCTGGAATGCTCCCTTTATAAATGTCAACTTTTTTAGTGGTGTAGGGGTTTAACGCGGAGAAAAAGCCAAAAAAGTGAGAAGGATTATATAAGACGGCATCGTCAAGAAGTATTAGGTTCTGGTCTTCTTTCCCTCCTCTAACATTAAATCCTGCAGATCCTTCTCCAGCTGTTTTTGTCCCTGGTAATGTTATAGCCACTTTTAGTAAGTCCCTTTCGCCAAGAATTAACGGGATGTTTTTTATTCCTTCAGAATCAATTGTAGTTACGCCTGCTATGACAGATCTTACGTTTTTATTTGAATTGCTTTTTACAATTACTTCGTCAAGTTGGTTGATATTATCTGAAAGAATAAGGTCAAGTGTCCCATCACCGTATGTCATTATTTTCTTGGAAATTTTATTGTATGAAAAAGTTTCGGTTTCTATAGTATTCAAACCTGCTGGCAGTTTTAAAGTATAATAACCGTTTTTATCAGTAATAGCAGTTTCTTTTTGGTTCAGGACTTTAACGATTACATTCGAAACTGCTTCTTTGTTTTTTTTGTTTTTTATATATCCAGAAAGTGTATATAATTCTTTCTTCTTGTTTTTAGATTCTTTACCTATTAGAACAATGTTGTTGTTTTGTGTATTGTCATTTTTTACATTTAACTTTTTTGTCGCATCATATTCTTTATAAAAAACAGGTGTTTCTAAAATTTCTTTTTGTTCTTGCGAATTTTTTGCTGGGTTTGAACCAAAATAATTTTCAGCTAATTTATCATATATAATACTCTTGTGAGTTAGTATTACTTTGTCTTTAATTAGAAAAAAATTGAGATCTGTATCGTTAAAAACATCAAAAAGAATAGTGCTAATTGCTGTCTCTTTATACTGTCCTGAAATCAGAGTGCTGTCATTTGCGAACCATTCAGCATCGAAATAAAACTTATATAAGGTTTTGTTTTCAATGTTTTCTATAACTTTTTTCCGGTTGATATTACTAAATTCTATCGATATTTTATCCGTTAGAGCTTGGGATTGTATAGATTGCTGTAAAGTTAATACAAGTAGTAAGAGTAAAAACTTTCTCATTTATTTAAGGTTTTTATTAGAGAAACTATCGATTTGCTTTATTAAATTTTCCATGAATTGTTTTTTATCTGATTTTTCTATTCCTCTGTTTATGTAATAAAAATTACCGATTGCTTTTTTATATTCAGGGAATAGCTGTTTTATTTCTTTTTCAGAATCAATTTTTTGGAAGGTGTTTTTGTATTTTAGTACAAATTCATTGTTTTCAATATAATCGCTGTAAAAGCCATCAAAATAATAGATTTCTTTCCTGTTTTTGTGATGTTTTATATACAATTCCATACCGTTTCCAACGAAGTTTTCTTCATAATATCCAGTAATAAAATCGGGTAAGTTATCTGCTTCAAAACTCAAATTAATAAATTTTTTGTTTCTAATGAAAAAGAAATCAACTTTGTCTCGAATGAGATTTATAGCTAAATTATCAGTTTGTTTGTTTAGTTTAAATATTACCTGGTCTTCAAGGATGTCATATTTTAGTTTAACATCAAAATAAATTTGGTTTTCGTAACTTATATTTCCAATGCTGAATTCGTCAATATAATACCTGTTTTTATTAGTGATTGTTCTGTATGGATTACTATGAAGAGGACCGTTATTAATATTCAAATTTTCCTTTCCAATAGCATTATCAAACCAATCGTACAGATTTGTTTTTGCATTTGTTTGACTATGGGCAACTGGATAAAAAAGAAGAATTGTAAGAAATGATACTAAATAATTTGATGTTATTCTTAATTCCATTTTGTAGGTTTAATTTTAATTAAATCTCAAAACTACATAATTTATTCATAAAAACCAGATTAATTCAACATATTTTAGTTAAAATGTTTTATTTTTTTATAACGTTTTTGGTGCGTAATTAATAGAAAACAAAAATCCCGTTTCAAATACATGAAACGGGATTTTCTATAAATAAACCTTTAGTAAACTAAGATCTGATTACTCTTTTTTCTCCTCACGTGGAGGTCTTGGCAAAAGTGCTTTTCTTGACACTTTTTCTTTTCTTGTTTTTGGATCCATACCTAAGTATTTAACTTGAAAAACATCACCCATTTTTACAACGTCAGAAACATTTTCAGTGCGTTCCCAAGCTAATTCAGATACGTGAAGTAATACTTCATTTCCTGGTGCTGCCTGGTATTCAACCACAGCTCCAAAATCAAGCATTTTAATTACTTTTACATCATATGCGTCACCGACAACTGGTTTGAAAGTCAATGAGTCAATTTTACGTAAAACTGCTTCGATTCCATCAGGATCAGTTCCAAGAATTTCAACTTCACCTTGTTCATTCACTTCGTTGATTACGATAGTTGTTCCTGTAGATTTTTGTAATTCTTGAATCACTTTTCCTCCAGGTCCAATTAACGCGCCAATAAAGTTACCAGGAATAGTTACTTTGATGATTTTTGGAGCATATTTTTTAACAGTTGGTCTTGGCGTAGCCAAAGTTTCTGTTATTTTTCCAAGGATATGCAAACGACCATCACGAGCTTGAGCTAATGCTTCTTCCATGATGTTATAAGCCAATCCTTCGATTTTGATGTCCATTTGACATGCGGTAATTCCATCTGCAGTTCCAGTCACTTTAAAGTCCATGTCTCCTAAATGATCTTCATCACCTAAAATATCAGATAACACAGCAAAACGACCTGTTTTGTCATCAGAAATTAAACCCATTGCAATACCAGAAACTGGTTTGATCATTTGAATACCAGCATCCATTAATGATAATGTTCCAGCACAAACTGTTGCCATAGAAGAAGAACCGTTAGATTCTAGTACTTCTGAAACAATACGGATTGTATAAGGACAATCAGCAGGAATCATGTTTTTCAAAGCACGTTGTGCTAAGTTTCCGTGACCTACTTCTCTTCTGGAAGTTCCTCTTAAAGGTTTCGCCTCTCCTGTAGAGAAAGGAGGGAAGTTATAGTGCAAGTAGAATTTTTCTTCACCTTGTTGCGATGGAGAGTCAATTTGGTTGGCTTCTCTTGAAGTTCCTAAAGTAGTTGTAGCCAATGCCTGCGTTTCTCCTCTTGTAAAAATTGCAGAACCGTGAACTGATGGTAAATAATCTACTTCAGCCCAGATTGGTCTGATTTCGTTCGTTTTTCTTCCGTCAAGACGTAAACCTAAATCAAGGATTACATTACGAACTGCTTCTTTACTTGATTTTGAAAAGTATTTAGAAACTAAATCGCCGTTTTCAGCTAATTCTTCTTCAGTAAATAAAGATTTTACTATTTCTTTTACTTCAGCAAATTGAGCTGTTCTTTCATGTTTCGCCGTTCCTTCTTTTGCAATTGCGTAACATAAATCGTAAGATGCCTCTTTTACCTTCGTATAAATAGCTTCATCTTCTTTTTCTTGCTCGTACGTTCGTACTTCTTTTTTACCAAAAGCAGCAACTAATCTTTCCTGAGCTTCGATTTGAATTTTAATGGCTTCGTGAGCAAATTTGATCGCTTCAACCATTTCGTGTTCTGAAATTTCTTTCATCTCACCTTCTACCATTGCGATAGAGTCTTTTGAAGCTCCAATCATCATGTCAATATCAGACAATTCCAATTGGGTACGACTTGGATTGATGATAAATTTACCGTCAACTCTAGCTACACGAACTTCAGAAATTAATGTTGAAAATGGAATATCAGATAAAGATAAAGCTGCCGAAGCTGCTAAACCTGCTAATGCATCTGGCATAACATTTTCGTCATGAGACATCAATTGAATCATCACTTGCGTTTCTGCGTGATAATCATTTGGAAAAAGTGGACGCAATACACGGTCAACTAATCTCATAGTTAATATTTCACTATCGCTAGGTCTTGCTTCTCTTTTGAAGAAACCACCTGGAAAACGTCCGGCAGCAGCAAATTTTTCGCGATAATCTAATGTTAAAGGCAAGAAATCAATTCCTGGACTTGCTTTTCTGGCAGATACAACTGTTGCAAGCAACATAGCATCTCCCATTTGTACTACTACAGATCCATCGGCTTGTTTTGCCAATTTTCCTGTCTCGATTGAGATGCTTCTGCCATCTCCTAAATCGATAATTTCTTTTGAAACTTTTGGAATCATAATTTTAATTCTCTTAGATTAAACAATGGGTTCTAGTTGTGTTGTAGTTGTTGTTGTGCGTAGTTAATGCCTAAAACCCAATGAAAAACCAAACTTTTTTATTGTTGTATATAAAAACAAAAAGAGGCACTTTCGCACCTCTTTTATATTGATTATTTTCTGATATTCAATACTTTGATAATTTCACGGTATCTGTTGATTTCTGTTTTCTTCAAATAATCCAACAAAGATCTTCTTTTACCTACTAGTAATACTAATGAACGCTCTGTGTTATAATCGTGACGATTTTTTTTCAAGTGCTCCGTTAAGTGGCTAATTCTGAAAGTGAACAAAGCAATTTGAGCTTCTGATTTTCCTGTGTTTGTTTTTTCTCCGTGTTTAGCGAAGATTTCTTCTTTAATCTCTTTAGTTAAATACATTCCAATATTTGTTTAATGATTTTTATGTATGTCATACATCTATTGTAAGACGGGTGCAAAGATAATCTTTATTTTTAAATCGGCAAGGTAAATTTCGTTTAACCTTTAAGAATTTAATATTCAGCATATTAAACGGTATACAGTTTTGCTACTTCCTGATTCACAAATTCCAAAAAGCGTTCGTCATCTTGAGTGAATGGATCTAATACATGACTATCGATATCAATTTGTCCAATATTTTCTCCGTTTACAAAAAGCGGAACGACAATTTCTGATTTTACTGTAAAACTACAGGCGATGTAATTGTCTTGTGCCGCAACGTCAGGAACGACAAAATTTTCATTAGAAACGGCCACTTGTCCGCAAATACCTTTTCCAAACGGAATTACAGTATGATCTGTTTCTGCTCCTACATAAGGGCCTAAATGTAGTGTTTTGGTTTCCTGATTTGCAAAATAAAACCCTACCCAATTGTAATATGCAACAGAGTCACTAAGAAGCTGACAAACAGATAAAAGCTTTTCGTCTTTTGAAAGTGCTGCGTTTGATGTGATTTCAGTTACTTTTGGTTGTAATGCTTGAAATTTCATGTTTTTATTTTTATTTATGCAAAAGTATTTAAAGCCGGTTTTAAAAATTATATAAATTTGTTAAAAAATAGATTTTGAAAAAATATTTTATTCACTACAAACCTTTTCTGATTTTTTTGGGTACCTTTTTTTTGGTGTATATTGTTCTTACTGTTTTGTATCAGGCATATCTTAGTAGTTTTGGAGAAAATAAACTGGATGCTATAACTAGAATGGTTGGAGAAAATATAAATCAATTGTTTCAACTATTTGACGCTAATTTTAGAATTGAAGAAAATGAATCGCAATCTTTTATAAAGTTGATTTATAACCAAAAATATGTAGCAAGAATTATTGAGGGATGTAATGCTGTTAGTGTGGTTATCTTGTTTATCTCTTTTGTAGTTGCTTTTTCTGGGAAATTAAAGCCTACACTGCTTTTTATTTTTGGAGGGAGTCTTTTTGTTTATGTGTTGAATGTAGTTAGGATAGCAATTTTAAGTGTGCTGATGTTTCATTTTCCAAAACAAGAACCATTTTTGCACGGAGTGCTTTTTCCTTTGTATATTTATGGTGTGGTTTTCATTTTGTGGTTAATTTGGGTACGTAAATTTTCAAGATATGCTTCAAAAGATATTAAATAATAAAGTTAGACTAGTGCAATTCGTTTTTTTGGTTGCATTGTTAGTGCTTGTTCGTGCATTTGAAGGTCAATTGTTTTACGATCCTTTTTTGGATTACTTTAAAGGGGATTTTAATAATTTGCCGTTGCCTAATTTTAATTCATTTCAATTATTTTGGGGATTATTGTTTCGTTATACATTAAATACGGGTATCTCATTGGGCATTATTTATGTCCTTTTCAAAGACATAGCGATGGTGAAATTTGCCTTTGTTCTGTATTATTTTTTCTTTATGATTTTAATTTTTTCTTTTTTTTACATAGTGTACTATGCTGGAGATCACAATAATTTATTTCTTTTTTATGTACGTCGGTTTTTGATTCAACCCATTTTTATCCTGTTATTTGTTCCGGCATTTTACTATCAAAAGCAATATAAGTAATCTTTTTTTTATATCTTTAATGTTGGATTTAATTCGTTAATTATCAACATACTAAGAATATGAAAATAATAAAACATTCAGGGGACATTGTAGAATTTAATCCTGAAAAATTAAAAACATCACTACTAAAATCGGGTGCCAGTACTATTGCTGTAGATGCTATTCTACACGCTATAAGAAAGCAAATGTATGAAGGCATTCCTACGAAGCAAATTTATAAAATGGCTTTTTCTTTATTGAAAAAAACGGCTAATTCTAATGCAGCGCGTTATAATTTAAGAGAAGCAATCCGCTTGTTAGGTCCGGCTGGCTTTTTCTTCGAAAAATATATTGGACGCCTTTTTGCATCAGAACATTATGAAACCAAAGTAAATATAACATTGCAGGGGAAATGTGTGTTACATGAAATTGATGTTTTGGTCAAGAAGAATGAGCATGTTTCGATGATTGAATGCAAGTATCATGCGGGTAGGGAGGCTGCTTCTGACGTAAAAGTGCCAATGTATATTTTGTCACGATTCAATGATTTGAAGGAAAGGCAGCACGCTATTTTTGAAAAAAAAGATTCTATTTCAAAGTGTTGGATAGTTACAAATAATAGGTTTACAAGCGATGCTATTGATTTTGCGAAATGTTCAGGATTAAATTTACTAAGTTGGAATTATCCGGAGGATAATAATTTAAAAACAAAAAATGATACACATTATCTATATCCTATAACATGTTTGACCACTTTGTCTATCGCTGAAAAAGATAAGTTGTTGATATTAGATGTGATTTTGGTAAAAGAAATAATAAACCGTTCCGATTGTTTAGAAAAAATTGGATTGAGTTCAAATCGAATAAAAAATGTGTTAAAAGAAGCCTCTGAACTGTGTAGGTTTATTTAAAAATCGTGGATTCTGGATTGTTAATTTTTAAATTTAAATCAAATGAAAGTTAAATTTATTGGCGGAGCAGGCACTGTCACAGGATCTAAGACATTAATTGAAAGTAATGGCGTTCGAATTTTGATAGATTGTGGTCAATTTCAAGGAGTTAAACCTCTTCGTGAACTTAATTGGGAGCCATTACCTGTCTTGCCTTCAACGATAGATTTTGTTTTATTGACGCATGGGCATTTAGATCATTGTGGCTGGTTGCCTAGATTGCTCAATCAGGGTTTTAAAGGAAAAATTTATTGTACAAGTCCCACTGCTGCTGTTGCCAAGTTAATTCTTCTGGATAGCGCTAAAATTCAGGAAGAAGAGGCAAGAATTGCTAATGAAGGTAAATTTTCGAAACACGAAGTGGCTGAGCCACTATATACAGTGGAACAGGCTCGAAAAGTTTTTCCTTATTTTAGAGTTATTAAAACCAATGAATTGATTCCTTTGGATGCCGAAATTGCAGCAGTTTATACTAATGCCGGACATATCATAGGTGCTTGTACGATTGAACTGCAATTAGAAAATAAGACTTTGGTTTTTTCAGGAGATATTGGACGTGATAATGATGTCCTGATGTATCCGCCAACTAAACCTGAAAAAGGCGATTATATATTTCTCGAAAGTACTTATGGCGATCGTCTTCATCCTACTACCGATACTAAATTAGAACTGGAAATGTATATTAACAATACAGTTGAAAAAGGCGGGACAGTCATTATTCCCAGTTTCGCAGTAGAGCGTGCACAAACGATTATGTATTTATTATGGCAACTTAAAGGGGAAGGCAGAATTCCCAATATTCCATATATTATTGACACTCCTATGGGGATTAATGCTTTGGAAATTTTTATAAATAATAAACAGTGGCATAAATTATCATTGCGCGATTGTACCGAAATGAGTAAAATGTTCCTGCTGGTTTCTGATTACCAGGAAACAATCGAACATGTTTTTGATGAACAACCCAAAGTGGTAATCGCTGCCAGCGGAATGGTTACTGGAGGAAGAGTTTTGACTTATCTTGAGCATTATATTGGTTTGCCTGAAACCACAGTGATTATCGTCGGCTATCAGGCTGAAGGAACACGTGGAAGGAAATTGTTAGAAGGCGCCACTGAAATTAAAATTCATGGTAAGTACTATGATGTGAAAGCAAATATTCTTGAAATAGAAGGCTTGTCGGCTCACGGAGATCAAAAAGATTTGCTCAATTGGTTATCTGAATTGAAAAATAAACCTACTAGAGTGTTTTTGGTTCATGGTGAAAATCAGCCGCTAGATGTGCTTCGGATAAAGATTCAGGAAAAATATGGGTTTGATTGTAAAGTTCCGTTGATGGGACAAGAATTTGAACTTTAATTTTTAACAGAAAATTTGATTTTACAGATTGATTAAATCACTAATTTTGCAAAATGAAATTCAAAAAGCACATCACTTTTTTTCTAGCCTTTTTTCTGCTGGTTTCCAATGTGGGATTTGCTTTTGACGTGCATTATTGTGGAGACAAAGTAGCCTCAATCCAGCCAGCTTATTGGAAATCTGGTGAAGCTTCGGATTCAGTTGAAAAAGGATGTTGCGAAAAAAAAGTCGGGAAAAAAGACAGTTGTTGCAAGAATAAAATAGTCCATTTTCAAAAAAAGTCCGATAATTTAACTACCAAAGCATTTTCTTTAAATGCTGTTTTTACTTTTTTAATAGCGGAATGGAATCCGGTTGTGTTCTCTCCAAAATCAAATTTCAAAAGGTTAGGAAGCACTTCTTTTTATTGTGATAGTCATGCACCGCCTCTTTTTAAACTTTATAACCAATACCTTTTTTACGCCTGATTTTTAATGTTTTTTTAAAGTCAAACCTCTTTTTTGTGGTTTGAAATATTTTTTTTAACATTAAAATCCTTGCTATGCAAAAAATAATAACGCTTGTTGTAATGATTTTGCTTTCGAATCCTATTTTTTCTCAAGAAAAATTGGAAGAGGTCAAAATTGTCAAAAAGCAAAAAGGAATTCAAAAATCATTTACAGTAACGGGCAATACTACTCTTATAACGAGTAAAGAATTACTTAAAGCCGCTTGTTGTAATTTGGCCGAAAGTTTTGAAACGAATCCGTCTATTGATGTGAGTTTTTCAGATGCTTTGACTGGAACAAAACAAATAAAAATGCTGGGACTGACAAGTCCCTATTTGATGATTACCGAAGAAAATATCCCATCGGTTCGTGGTGCTTCTCAAGCTTACGGATTGTCTTTTACCCCTGGAACATGGGTCGAAAGTATCCAAATCACTAAAGGAGCAGGAAGCGTGGTGAATGGTTACGAAAGTATTTCGGGGCAAATCAATACTGAATTACTGAAACCCATTAATGACATTCCGTTTTTTCTGAATGCTTATGGTTCAACAGATTCTCGTTTTGAATTAAATACTCATTTCAATAAAAAAATATCGGATAAATGGAGCAGTAGCCTGTTTCTTCATGGTAATACAAGAGTTGCTAAGAACGATATGAATAACGATGGTTTTTTAGATAATCCATTGGCAAAACAAATTAATATTCTTAATAGATATCAATATTACGATGCCGAAAGAGGCTGGGTGAGTTTTGTTAATTTCAGATATATGAATGATAAAAAACAAACAGGTGAATTAGATTTTGACCCCGATAGCGATAAAGGAACTACAAATTATTGGGGTTCTGAAATCAATACGGAGCGTTTAGACGTTTCTACAAAAGTTGGCTATGTTTTTCCCGAAATGCCTTATCAAAGTATTGGTTTTCAAAATGCGTTTAATAGTCACAATCAGCAATCATATTTTGGTTTAAACCAATATAATATCAAACAAAGCAGTTATTATTCTAACTTAATTTTCAATTCGATTATTAATAACACTATGAATAAATTTGCTGCTGGTTTGAATTTCTCATATGATAAATACCAAGAATTTGTCAATGTAAATGATCATAGCAGAACAGATAATTCTGTTGGTGCCTTTTTTGAATACACCTATGATAATGGAGGGGATTTTAGTGTCATTTTGGGGGGAAGAGTTGATAATCACAACCGATTAGGGACATTCATTACGCCACGATTGCATCTGAGATACAATCCTTGGGAAAAAGGCGTTCTGCGATTTTCAGCAGGAAGAGGAAAGCGCAGTGCAAATATTTTTGCAGAAAACCAGCAGCTTTTTGCGAGTTCAAGAACATTTGATGTTTTGGATAGTGATGGAAAAATCTATGGTTTGAATCCAGAAATTGCATGGAATTATGGTTTAAGTTTTGCACAAAATTTTTTACTCTTTGGCAAAAGTGGTGATATTGGTTTTGATTTCTACAGAACTGATTTTCGCAATCAGGTTGTTGTCGATGTATTGCAAAGTTCGCAACAAGTTTTGTTCTATAATTTGAATGGAAATTCGGTAGCCAATAGTATGCAATTAGAGTTCAATTACGAATTTTTTAAACATTTTAATCTACGTTCAGCCTATAAATTTTATGATGTAAGAACCGATTATATTTCTGGGAATTACGAAAAGCCATTGCAGGCCAAGCATCGTTTTTTTGGAAATTTGGAATACGAAACTCACATAGGCGAGAAAGGGAAACAATGGAAATTTGATTGGACTTTTAATTGGATTGGGAGGCAACGATTGCCCAATACGGCGAACAATCCAATAAATGATAGGTTGCCGGAGTTTTCACCATCTTATTCTTTGATGAATGCTCAGATTACAAGAACTTTTTCTTCTACTTTTGAAATGTATCTTGGAGGCGAAAATATTGGGAATTATAAGCAAGAGAAAGCTATACTTGGTTCTGATACTCCTTTTGGCTCCACTTTTGATACTTCAATTGCATATGCACCTGTTTTCGGACAAATGTATTATGCAGGTTTGCGATTTAAAATAAAATAATCTTAGAGGTAAAAATCAATTATTCTATAATTGATAAATCAAAAAGCGATAATATAAAAAAAATAAAAACATGAAAAATATAATTTTAATACTAGTACTGAGTTTTACAGGATTTGCGACTCAAGCCCAAGACTCAAGTGTCAGCAATCATACAAATCAAAAAAAGAGTAAGAATGCGCGGTATACGACTGAAGTAAATGGCAATTGTGAACAATGTCAGAAGCGGATTCAAAAAGCCGCATTTTCGGTTTCTGGAGTTAAATCAGCAAACTGGAGTATTGAGACACATCAATTGAGTTTGATTTTAAATGAAGAAAAAGGTACTCTGTTAGATGTGAAAAAAGCAGTTGCGAAAATTGGACACGATACAGATGTGGTCAAAGCCACAAAAGATGATTATGACAGCCTTCATAGTTGTTGTAAGTATGAACGATTATAATTTAAAAAGCCCAAAATGAAATTTTGGGCTTTACAATATTTTATATTTTATTTTTCTTAGCAAAAGAAAAATCTTCATTTATAACAAATGAAATGCCAAATAAATAAAAGATTTTATTGAAAAAAAAATAGTGCTGTGTGAAACTATTTCCAATCAGGATTATTATGTTTTTAAAGCGTTAATTAAACTTTAAAATACAGCAATAAATTGTGGTTAAGGTAATTTATCCTTACTTTCACGCACGAATATATTAAATTACAAATTGATTTTATGAATAATTTCGAATGGACACAATTACTCGATCCAGAGTTTTATATTACCTTAAAAATAGCAGGAGTTCAAATAGGTTTGTACATAGTTTTATTTATCATTTTTGCTGAAACTGGGCTTTTTGCTGGTTTTTTCCTTCCTGGTGACAGTTTGCTTTTCCTTGCAGGGATTTACAGTAAAGATTTGGTTCAAAATATGGTGTCTATAGAGAGTGAATTTATAAATGTTACTTTATTGTCTCTAATGGTGGCTGCTGCCGGAATTGTAGGGAATATGGTAGGATATTGGTTTGGCGCCAAAAGTGGATATTATTTATTTAAAAAAGAAGATACTTTTTGGTTCAAGAAAAAATACTTGTTGCAATCAAAAGATTTCTTTGAAAAGTATGGTGGAAAAGCCATAATATTTGCTCGTTTTTTACCGATTTTTAGAACTTTTGCGCCAATTGTAGCTGGAATTGTATCAATGGATAAACGCAAGTTTATGTTCTTCAATGTTTTAAGTTCTTTTTTGTGGGCTTTTATTTTAATTTTTTCCGGACATTATTTATATGGCGTCTTTTTGGAAAATTTTGGAATTGATTTGAAAGAGCATATTGAATATATTATAATAATAATTGTTCTTATTACTACGGTTCCTGTTCTATTCAAGCTTTTGAAAAAAAGGGTACATATAAAATAAAAATTAATTTTAGTTGTTTGTCTTGAAAAAGTGGACAATGCAAGAAAATAAAAAACTCCGTTTCAGAAGTGAAACGGAGTTTTTAGTATTATATAAATGGATAATGAATTACATCATCCCTGGCATTCCTCCGCCCATTGGGCTTGCTCCGCTATCTTCTTTAATGTCAATCAAAGCACATTCAGTAGTTAATATCATACCAGCTACTGAAGCAGCATTTTCTAATGCCACACGTGTTACTTTCTTTGGGTCGATAATACCTGCTTTAAGCATATCAACATATTCGTCAGTTTTTGCGTTGTATCCAAAATCACCTTTTCCTTCAGCAACTTTTGCAACAACAACTGAACCTTCCAGTCCTGCATTTTCAACAATAGTTCTCAATGGAGATTCCACTGCGCGAGATACAATTTGAATTCCGGTTGCTTCATCAGCATTATCAGCTTTAATAGTGCTTAAAGCATTTTTAGCTCTCAAAAGTGCAACACCACCACCAGCAACGATTCCTTCTTCTACAGCAGCACGAGTTGCATGAAGAGCATCATCGACTCTGTCTTTTTTCTCTTTCATTTCAACTTCAGAAGCAGCACCAACATAAAGAACAGCAACACCACCAGCTAATTTAGCCAAACGTTCTTGTAACTTTTCTTTATCATAATCAGAAGTTGTAGCTTCCATTTGACCTTTGATTTGGTTTACACGATTTTTAATCATATCAGCTTCACCAGCACCACTTACAATTGTTGTGTTGTCTTTATCGATAGTCACTTTTTTAGCAGTTCCTAACATTTCGATAGTTGTGTTTTCTAAAGTGTAACCTCTTTCTTCTGAAATTACTGTTCCGCCAGTTAAGATAGCAATATCTTCAAGCATTGCTTTTCTTCTGTCACCAAAACCAGGTGCTTTTACAGCAGCAATTTTCAAGGCTCCACGCAATTTATTTACAACCAATGTAGATAATGCCTCGCCATCAACATCTTCAGCAATAATTAATAATGGTTTCCCAGATTGAGCAACAGGCTCAAGAACTGGTAACAATTCTTTTAAAGAAGAAACTTTTTTATCGTATAAAAGGATGTAAGGATTTTCCAATTCTACTTCCATTTTTTCTGAATTTGTAACAAAATAAGGAGAAAGGTATCCTCTGTCAAATTGCATTCCTTCTACAACGTCAACGTAAGTGTCCGTTCCTTTGGCTTCTTCCACAGTGATAACACCCTCTTTTCCTACTTTTGCGAAAGCAGTGGCGATTAACTCACCAATTACTTCATCATTATTAGCAGAAATTGAAGCAATTTGCTTGATTTTTTCAGAATCACTTCCAACAACTTTAGCTTGTTTTGCCAAGTCAGCAACAATAGCTTCAACTGCTTTATCAATACCACGTTTCAAATCCATAGGATTCGCTCCTGCAGCAACGTTTTTCAATCCTTCTTTTACGATAGCTTGTGCTAAAACTGTAGCTGTTGTAGTTCCATCTCCTGCTAAATCATTAGTTTTAGAGGCAACTTCTTTAACCATCTGAGCACCCATATTTTCCAATGGATCTTTTAATTCAATTTCTTTTGCAACGGTAACACCATCTTTAGTAACATTTGGTCCACCAAAAGCTTTTCCAATAATTACGTTACGACCTTTTGGTCCAAGAGTTACTTTTACAGCATTTGCTAATGCATCTACACCACGTTTTAATCCGTCACGTGCTTCTATATCAAATTTTATATCTTTTGCCATTTTAATGTTTGTTTGTTAATTCGTTATTTGTTAATTCGATTATATTATTGCTAAAATATCGTCTTCACGCATGATCAAATAATCCTTTCCTTCTAATTTCAACTCAGTTCCAGCATATTTTCCGTAAAGAACAGAATCACCTATTTTTACAGTCATTGTGTGCTCTTTTGTTCCGTTTCCAACGGCAACTACAGTTCCTTTTTGTGGTTTTTCTTTAGCTGTATCTGGAATGAAAATCCCTGACGCAGTTTTAGTTTCAGCTGCAACTGGTTCGATAAGAACTCTGTCTGAAAGTGGTTTGATGTTTAAAGCCATGATTTTATGTTTTTATGTTATTTTTATGATTGCCTTTAGGATTTCAGAAATTGTGCCATCCTATTTAAACTGACATATTTTCTTATAAAAAATGCCAGCTTTGACAGGCTGGCATTCAGAATATGTGGTGTTAATTTATTCTGCTGGATTTGTTGCAGCAGGTGTATTTTGAACAGGAGCTGCTGGTGTAGCAGTAGTTTCTGTTTGTTCAATAATTTTAGAATCAGTATCACTTAGTGCTCCGGTAAAGCTTAAACTTGAAAGAAGTATAAGTGCAATTAAAATAGTGGCTAATGTCCAAGTGCTTTTGTCTAAAAAATCTGTTGTTTTTTGTACGCCGCCTAACATTTGAGAACCACCTATAGCAGAAGATAATCCACCCCCTTTAGGGTTTTGAACCATTATTACTACGATTAATAGGAAACAAACTATTGTTATTAAAACTAAAAAAATTGAAAATGTGCTCATTGTTTAATTATTGTTTTGTTGTAAAATCTTAATATCCGATATACGGTCTGCAAAGAAACTACTTTTTTCTGGATATTTCAAAATTAATATTTCATATGCTTGAATCGCTTTTTGATATTTTTTTTGTTCCAAATAGACTCTAGCCAAAGTCTCTGTCATCAAATAGGAATTGTCATCTTTATTAAGATCAAAAGTTACTGTTGATGCTACACCATGTTTTACAGGAGAAATCTTAGGGCTGGTTTCTATAAATTTGTCAATTATTGCTGCTTTTTTCTTTTTGTCTTCATCTATTGGCAGTGCTTTAGAAATAGTCAAACTTTCTGTTGCTCTAACAATAGGCTGCGCTCGGGATAATTGAAGCCACTCCTGGAAGGAATGTTTTTCACTTATAGAGAAGTCCAAAGGTGTCCCAATCGCTAATTTTTCTGCTGCGTTTTTTGAATTCTCATCATCTTCAAAAGGTAAAGCTTCTCTTATGGAAGTAAGAATCGATTGTTCCAGAGTATTTACCTTTAGTTCCGATTTTACTTCGTGTAAAATTATTTCACTATCCACAACAGTAATCTCAAGAAGCTCTAATGTTTTTTTATCGTATAAATCTTTTTGAATCGCAGTAAAAGTATCGGAAGTGATAAAATCAAATAATACCGTTCTGTCGGTTGTGTGTGCGGCAGTAGCTTTTAAAGCAAAATTGTACTTAAAACTATTTTGATTGTAAAGGCCTTTTAAACGTAAAGCTCTGGCACTTTGGAAATAAGGAAATTCATCCAATACATTTCCCAAAGCTTCCGTTTGCTTCTCATTGATAGCATCAGGTCTGTTTAATAAATAGGTATAGTCGGTTACGTTCATTTTTCAGATTCCAGATTTCAGCCCCATCGCTTGGGACCAGATTTCAAAAAATAATTAATTCATAAAGGTATTAAAAAGGAATGTAATTTATAAAACAGGATTCCAGGTTAATATTGCCATTGGGCTTTTACCATTTTGCAAGAGATTCATTAAAGATATCTTGGGTTATTCTTTCGAAAATTTCTTTCAATGCGCTATTCAGAGTTGAACCTACAAGTTGTTGATCGGCCGGATAATCATAATAAAACTCGAATGTTTTTTCAAAGTCATCTGTTTCTTTATTTTTATTTGTAAACCGAACATTCACTCTTATTTTTAATCTGTTTTGAGAGGCTTGTTGATCAGCAGTTGCTGTCATTGGACTTATTCTGTAATCTACAATCTCACCTTCGTAAGTTAAATCTGCACCGCTTTTTACCAGATTTAAGTTGGTTTGATTCTGAATAATATCTTGTAATGCAAGGGTAAATGTTCTGTCAATTCCAGGTTCAATCAACTCCGCATTATTTTGAAAAAAATTCACCTGAAAGGTTTTTGCATCAATTTTTCCTGTTCCTGTAAAGTTGTAAACTGAGCAACTATTGAAGGTTACTGCGATTAACAAAATATAAATATACTTTATGTTTTTCATTTTAAATTTCAAGGATGTTTGTTTTTAATTTACAATTCGTTTTTTTACAAATCAAATTGCTTAATTTTTCGGTATAAAGTTCTTTCGGAAATTCCTAATTCATCTGCAGCAGCTTTTCGCTTTCCTTTATTTTTTTCCAATGATTTTTTAATCATTTCAATTTCTTTCTGCTCTAATCTCAAAATTTCTTCTTCCTCTTCAATTGTCTCTGCAAAGAGATAACTATCGTCATGCTCCTGATAGCGCTCCTCTTTATTTTGAGTAGTAATCAAAGCTGTTCGTGGTTCTTCTTCAAAATCTATTTCGCTGTCATTTTCTTGTGAACCATATATTTTTTTGATCAAGTTTTGATTCGTTTCTTGCACTTTAGAACTTCCACTTTGCATCAATTCTAAAGTGAGTTTCTTCAAATCATGTAAGTCGCTTTTCATATCAAAAAGCACTTTGTACAAAATTTCTCTTTCGGTATTAAAATCGCTATCACCTTTCTTATCTTTAATTACTGATGGTAAATTGGTGCCTTCAGCAGGTAAATAGGATTGTAAAGTGGCAGCCGAAATTTCGCGATTCGTTTCTAAAACCGAAATTTGTTCGGCTACGTTTCTCAACTGACGGATATTACCACTCCAGCGAAATTTTTGCAAAACAATAACAGCACCTTCTTCTAATTTCAAAGGAGGCATTTTATATTTATGCGCAAAATCGGAAGCAAATTTTCTAAATAGTAAATGAATGTCTTCTTTTCGTTCTCGTAATGGGGGCAAATTAATATCTACCGTACTCAAACGATAATATAAATCTTCGCGGAATTTCCCCTTTTCGATGGCATTAAACAGATTGACATTAGTAGCGGCAACGATTCTTACATCCGTTTTTTGCACTTGTGAAGAACCTACTTTTATGAATTCGCCATTTTCTAAAACACGAAGCAATCGCACCTGAGTAGTCAAAGGCAATTCGCCAACTTCGTCAAGGAAAATTGTTCCGCCGTCAGCTACTTCAAAATACCCTTCACGAGTGTTTGTTGCACCGGTAAAAGCCCCTTTTTCATGGCCGAAAAGCTCACTGTCAATTGTTCCTTCGGGAATTGCACCACAGTTTACAGCAATATATTTTCCGTGTTTTCTATGGGAGAGCGAATGAATTATCCTTGGAATATTCTCTTTTCCCACACCACTTTCTCCAGCTACCAATACCGAAATATCAGTAGGAGCAACCTGAATGGCTTTTTCTATCGCACGATTAAGTTTCGGGTCATTCCCGATGATCTCAAAGCGTTGTTTTATTGCTTGAACTGATTCCATGTTCTATCTTTTGTTTCAAGTTTTCCTCGTTTAAGATTTCAAGTAATTAAAGTAACTTTAACCTTAAGTTTTAAACTTTTTCTAATTCATTTCACTTAACCCAACTGCTTCCCCTTTTAAAGTTCCGCTGGTACAACTCAAAATTCTCACATTCACAAACTCACCAATCCTGTAATTCTCTTTTGGGAAAACTACAGTAATACTTTGTGAATTTCTTCCAGAAAACTCTTCAGTTGATTTTTTTGAAACTTTTTCAACCAAAACTTCTACAGTTTGACCGATGAATTCCTCACTTCGTAACCAAGCATGTTTTTGTTGTAAGTCAACAATTTCCTGCAACCTTCTCGCTTTCGTTTCTTCGGTTACATCATCTTCCATTTTTCTTCCAGCCAAAGTTCCCGGACGTTCTGAATACGAATACATATAACCAAAGTTATATTTCACGTATTCCATTAAACTCAACGTGTCTTGATGGTCTTCTTCAGTTTCTGTTGGAAAACCGGTAATCATATCCTGCGAAATGGAACCGTTCGGAATAATAGTTCTGATTTTGTCAATCAAAGCCATGTATTCTTCACGGGTATGCAAACGATTCATTTCTTTTAAGATTCTATTGCTTCCGGATTGAACCGGTAAGTGTATGTGTTTACAGATGTTGGGATGTTTTGCGATGACGTGCAACACGCTTTCATGCATATCCTGTGGATTAGAAGTAGAAAAACGAATGCGCATTTTAGGAAAACCAACCGCAACTATTTCTAATAATTGGTCAAAATCAACTGCCGTTGCTTTCTGCATTTCGGTAGCGTTCTCAAAATCCTTCTTTAATCCGCCGCCGTACCACAAATAGCTATCCACATTCTGACCTAAAAGTGTAATTTCCTTAAAGCCTTTGTCCCACAAATCCTGAATTTCCTTCATGATGCTTTGTGGTTCTCTACTGCGTTCTCGTCCACGGGTGAAAGGCACCACGCAAAACGTACACATATTATCGCAACCGCGAGTGATAGAAACCAAAGCAGTAATTCCGTTGCTCATTAGTCGAACAGGGGAAATATCACCATACGTCTCATCTTTCGATAAGATCACATTAATCGCATCACGCCCTTCTTCAACTTCTTGCAAAAGGTTGGGCAAATCTTTATAGGCATCAGGACCTACAACAAGGTCTACGATTTTTTCTTCTTCAAGGAACTGACTTTTCAAACGTTCAGCCATACAGCCTAAAACGCCCACTTTCATCTTTGGATTAATGCGTTTCACAGCATTGTATTTCTCCAATCGTTTGCGAATCGTTTGTTCGGCTTTATCCCGAATGGAACAGGTATTCACTAAAACCAAATCGGCCTCTTCAAGAACTTGCGTTGTATTATATCCATTTCCAGACAGAATAGAAGCTACTATTTCGCTGTCCGAAAAATTCATCGCGCAGCCATAGCTTTCTATAAATAATTTTTTTGTATTCTCGGGTTTATGTTCTAAAACAAGACTTTCACCTTGTTTGCTTTCTTCAATAATCTTTTCCATCATGTAATTTCAAAGCACAAAGATAACGCAATTCAAATAAATATGACAAGATGTCAGACGAAGAATTAACAATGTTTTTGGATTTATAGCCTAAATAAAAAACTTTCGTGCTTTTTAGAACAAGAGCAAATATAAGGCCGACGCTAAACAGGATCCTATTATAGGCCCAATAATGGGAATCCAGGCATAACTCCAATCACTGTTTCCTTTAAAGGGTAAGAGCGCATGTATAATTCTGGGACCCAAATCTCTCGCAGGATTTATTGCGTAGCCAGTTGTACCACCTAGAGAAAGACCAATTGACCATACTAAAATGGCTACTGGTAATGCACCTACTGAGCCAAGGCCAATTTTGGCGGTGCTATCGGAATGTAGGATTATTTCAGGACCTGAAATATAGAAAATCGTGAAGATCAAGACGAAAGTTGCTATAATTTCGCTGATTAGATTCGAAAAGGTATTTCTAATAGCAGGTCCAGTAGAAAAACAAGCTAGTTTTTTACCATCGTCTTCCGTTAGTGCAAAATGATCTTTATGAGAAAGCCAAACTAAAAAAGCACCTAACATGGCGCCAATCATTTGCGCAATAATATAAATTGAAACCTGATTCCATTCGAACTTCCCGGTAAGAGCTAATGCAAGTGTTACGGCTGGATTTAAATGGGCACCACTTACTGGACCAGCAACAGTAACACCAATAAAAACTGCAAACGCCCAGCCAGCAGTAATTACGATCCATCCCGAGTTATTTCCCTTAGTTTCTTTGAGTACTACGTTAGCGACAACACCGTTGCCTAATAAAATAATTAACATTGTACCAATGATTTCTGCTATAAATGGAGTCATAGATGCATAGTTTTAGAGATTATTCTTCAATCCAGTTAATAGCCCGGCCAACGGCTCTGTCCCAGTTTTTTACTAATTTTTCTACTTCAGTTTTAGGCATTTCAGGCAAAAATATGCGATCTACTGACCATTGCTGTTGCAAGTCATCTACACTTTTCCAATATCCTATAGCTAATCCGGCTAAGTAGGCTGCTCCTAAAGCTGTTGTTTCTAATGTTTTTGGTCTGATTACTTTAAAGTCAAACAAGTCGGATTGAAATTGCATCAATAAATTATTTGCGACTGCACCGCCATCAACTCTTAATTCTTTTCCTTTTGTTCCAAAATCAGCTTCCATAGCTTTTACTAAATCATATACCTGATAGGCGATTCCTTCTAAAGTAGCACGTGCAATATGTGCATTTGTTGTTCCTCGGGTAATACCTACAATCGCACCTCTTGCATATTGATCCCAATATGGTGCTCCTAAGCCCGTTAGAGCAGGAACAAAATAAATGCCTCCATTGTCAGGTACGCTAGCTGCTAAAGTTTCTATTTCTTCTGCAGAATCTATCATTTTTGCTCCGTCTCGAAGCCATTGTACTGCTGCGCCGCCTACAAAAACACTGCCTTCAAGAGCATAGGTTGTTTTTCCTTTTATTTTCCAGGCAACAGTTGTTAATAAATTATGAGTAGAATAAATGGGTTTTTCTCCTGTATTCATCAACATGAAACATCCGGTGCCATAGGTGTTTTTTACCATTCCGGGTTCCGTGCACAGTTGCCCAAAAAGGGCTGCTTGTTGGTCTCCCGCGACACCTGATATTGGTATTTTTACGTCAAATAGTGTTGTGCAGGTTTCTCCATATATTTCACTGCTTTCTTTTATTTTAGGTAATATTGCTCTTGGGATATTGAATAATTCCAATAATTCATTATCCCATTCTAAAGTATGAATGTTTAGTAATAAGGTTCTACTCGCATTTGAAACATCTGTCAGGAACATTGCGCCTCTTGTAAGTTTCCATATAAGCCAAGTGTCTACAGTTCCAAAACAAAGTTTTCCTTGTTCTGCTTTTTCACGAGCTCCTGCTACATTGTCTAGAATCCATTTTACTTTAGTTCCGGAAAAATAAGCATCTAAAACTAGTCCAGTCTTTTTTTGGATCATTTCCGCATGACCTTGTGCTTTTAATTCATCACAATATTTTGCGGTTCTGCGATCTTGCCAAACAATTGCATTATATATTGGCTCACCAGTTTCTTTATCCCATACTATTGTTGTTTCTCGTTGATTGGTGATGCCAATTGCCGCAATTTCTTTAGCAGAGATTCCTGCTTTAGCGATTACTTCTATAGCAACACTAATTTGCGAAGACCATATTTCATTTGGACTATGTTCTACCCATCCCGGTTTAGGGAATATTTGTTCGAATGGTTGTTGAGATATGCTAACTATTTCTCCGCCATGGTTAAATATGATAGCTCTCGAAGAAGTTGTTCCTTGATCCAGCGCTAAAATTAATTTGTCTTGCATGGTTACTATTTATAGATTTTTGATTAGTTTTTATAGTTCCTTCAAAAGAAATCCTGTCGCAATACTTTTGAATTCTGCTATCTGGTTTTGAATCCAAATCTCGTCATGATCTAGTTCTTTTGCTAATAATTGTGCTACTTTTTCGCATGAAGCAATGGCAGCACGGGCATCTAAGAATAACAAACGTACCCTTCTGGCCAAAACATCGTCTACTGTGCGTGCCATTTCATGACGGACAGCCCATGCTACTTCTGCCATAGTGTAGTTGTAGTCTGGGTGCAGTTTTTCTTTCAGTTCAGGTTCGGCGTTTAGTAATTTAATGATTTCCGCAGCATCAGTTCCATAAATGTATAAATGATTTTCTCGGTCTGCAGTACTTGTTTTTTTATTTCCATGAATTGCAATCTGCTTTGTTTTACAAGCTTTTCTTTCCAGATGGCGTACTATGATTGCCTGGTCTATAATATCTTCAGCTATTTTTCTGTACGTGGTCCATTTTCCTCCGGTTACTGTAATTAATCCAGTTGTGGAAACAATTATTTTATGACTTCTGGAAACCTCTTTCGTGCTTTTTCCTTCTTTTTCGGGTGCGGCCAATGGTCTTAAGCCTGCAAAAACAGATAGAACATCTGCTCGGGTCGGTTTTTTTGCCAAGAAGCGTTGGGCAGTTTCTAAAATAAATTCTATTTCAGATTCTAATGCAATGGGTTCTAAACTATGTTTTTTGATTAAGGTGTCGGTTGTTCCAACTACTATTTTGTCGTGCCAAGGAATTGCAAATAAAACTCTTCCATCGCTTGTCTTTGGAATCATCAGGGCATGGTCACCTGGCAAGAAGGATTTGTCAAAGACAAGGTGAATTCCTTGGCTTGAAACTATATATTTTTTATATACCGTGTCATTTAGTTTCATTATTGCATTAGTAAAAACTCCTGTTGCGTTAATGATAGCTTTTCCTTTTATTTCATACCGTTCTCCTGATTCCTGGTCTTCTGTCAGTACGCCAATAATTTGGTCTGAGTCATTTTTTAATAGATTAATTACCTTAGAATAGTTCAATAAGCATGCGCCATTTTCTACTGCCGTTTGCGCTATGTTTATTGCTAAACGGGAATCGTCAAATTGACCATCTTGATATATAACACCACTTACGAGGCCTTTTGTTTCAACAGTAGGGAGTAATTCAATAGTTTTTCTTTTTGTAATATATTTTGATCTTCCTAAGCTCAGTTTTCCAGCTAACAAATCGTATATAGTTAATCCTATAGTGTAGAAATAGGCTCCCCACCAATTGTAATTTGGGATAACAAAAGATTGGTTTTTTACTAAATGAGCTGCGTTTTGGGCCATTAGCCCTCGCTCTTTTAGGGCTTCTCTGACTAAAGAAATGTCACCCTGCTCCAAATAACGTACACCTCCGTGAACTAATTTTGTGCTGCGACTAGAGGTTCCTTTTGCAAAATCTACAGACTCGAGCAGTATCGTTTTGTATCCCCTACTTGCAGCGTCTAGTGCTGTGCCAAGTCCGCTAGCCCCTCCGCCAATCACAATTATATCCCATTCCTGTGTTTGTTTTAGTTTTGATAATTGTTCTGTCCGTTTCATTATGTTTCTAATTTGGAGCTATTTGTATTTAAAAACTTTTGAAAAGTAAACTTAGTGAAATCAAATGAAGCTCAATAAAATAAAATGGAATTTATATCATTGTTGTGTTTTTAGGGACAAAAAGGGAAACATATAAAGGGCTTTAATGACTATTATAAATAGAAGTTAAGAAAATATATTGATAATAATGACTATTTCATTTTAGGCTCTGGTTAAAACATCCATTATTTGTCTGGTATTGCTGGAACTGATCCTGAAACAAAAACCTCGCTTGAAGCGTTAGGAGTTTATGTTGTGGTTGCTGATAAGACGTAAAATTTCTTTTAGTTGAGGGTTTAAATAATTCAATTTTTTTGCTTTTACTATTTGATATTTGGATTGTTTTTTGAATGCTGTTTAGTGGTAAAAATTATTTTTAAAATTTCCAAAAGCTCAATATTTAAAAAAAACTTCTACTTTTGTCACAGAAAAATAGAGCAATGGCAAAGAATTTAGTTATAGTTGAGTCCCCTGCAAAGGCGAAAACAATCGAGAAATTTCTAGGAAGTGATTTTCAAGTGGAGTCAAGTTATGGGCATATTGCCGATTTGCCTTCCAAAGAAATTGGCGTAGATGTAGAAAATGGTTTTAAACCCAAATACGAAGTTTCTGCCGATAAAAAAGCGTTGGTCAGCAAATTAAAGACTTTAGCCAAGAATGCTGAAATGGTTTGGTTAGCAAGTGATGAGGATCGCGAGGGAGAAGCTATTTCCTGGCATTTAGCCGAAGAATTAAAATTGGATAAAAAGAAAACCAAACGAATTGTTTTTCACGAAATTACAAAAACAGCGATTCTAAAAGCTATTGATAATCCCCGTGAAATTGATTATAATTTAGTGAATGCTCAACAAGCGCGTCGTGTTTTGGATCGACTAGTTGGTTATGAATTGTCACCTGTGCTTTGGAGAAAAATTAAAGGAGGACTTTCAGCAGGTCGTGTTCAATCAGTTTCAGTACGTTTAATTGTAGAACGTGAAAGAGAAATTCAAAATTTTAAAGCAATAGCAACGTATTCTATTGTGGCAGAATTCACTAACGAATCAGGAAAAGCATTCAAAGCCAAACTGCCTAAAAATTTCAATACTAAAAAAGAAGCCGAAGATTTTTTAAATAAAAATATTGGTTCTGCATATAAGGTAGCAGATTTAGAAACTAAACCTACCAAAAAATCACCGACTGGCCCATTTACAACTTCAACTTTACAACAAGAAGCCGCACGAAAATTGTATTTGCCTGTTGGAATTACCATGCAACTTGCACAACGTTTATATGAAGCCGGACTTATAACCTATATGAGAACGGATAGTGTAAACTTATCTAAAGATGCGATGGAAGCTGCTGAAGCGGAAATTATTAAATCATACGGAAAGGAATTCTCTAAACCCCGAACTTTTGTCAATAAAAGTAAAGGAGCGCAAGAAGCACATGAGGCAATTCGTCCAACGGATATGTCGCGTCATACCGTGAATATTGATAGAGATCAGGCTCGTTTGTATGATTTGATTTGGAAAAGAACCTTGGCTTCACAAATGAGTGATGCGCAATTAGAACGCACTAACGTAAAAATCGAAGCGAACAATCATAGTGAGATTTTTACAGCATCTGGTGAAGTTTTACTTTTTGAAGGTTTCTTAAAAGTGTATCTGGAAGGGCATGATGACGATGAAGAAGAGCAAGAAGGAATGTTGCCAGCAATGAAAGTTAACGAAAAATTACAAAATAATTACATCACTGCAACCGAAAGGTATTCTCGTGCTGCAGCACGATATACAGAAGCTTCTTTGGTGAAAAAATTAGAGGAATTGGGTATTGGTCGTCCTTCTACTTACGCACCAACTATTTCTACAATTATCAACAGGAATTATGTTGAAAAAGGGAATCTTGACGGTCAGGAACGTAATTATACGCAACTGACGCTACAATCAGGGAAAGTAGGAGAGAAGTTGTTGAAGGAAAACACTGGTTCTGATAAAGGAAAATTAGTCCCTACAGATATTGGGACTATTGTTACCGATTTCTTGGTTAAGAATTTCGGAAATATTTTAGATTATAATTTTACTGCAAAAGTGGAACAGGATTTTGATGAAATTGCGGAAGGAAATATCGTTTGGACAAAAATGATGCAAGAATTCTACGATAAATTTCACCCAATAGTAAAAGATGTTGAAGCAAATGCAGATAGAGAAAGTGGCGAAAGAATTTTAGGAACAGATCCGAAAACAGGTAAACCAGTTTCGGTGCGTTTAGGGAAATTTGGTCCAATGGCTCAAATTGGAGCTGCAGATGATGAAGAGAAAAAGTTTGCCAGTTTAATGGCGGACCAAAATATTGGAAATATTACTTTAGAAGAAACTTTAAATTTATTTTTGTTGCCCAAAAATCTTGGGCAGTATAAAGGCGAGGAAGTTGAGGTAAGTAATGGACGTTTTGGTCCTTATATTCGTCATGGGGCGGCTTTTGTTTCTTTACCAAAAGGCGAAAATCCTTTGGATGTAGATTTCGAAAGAGCAAAAGAATTAATTGACGAAAAAGCAGTAGCTGATGCGCCGATTGCGGTTTATAAAGGCGAAGGTGTTCAGAAAGGTGTGGGGCGTTTTGGTCCTTTTATCAAATGGAACGGTTTATTTATAAACGTAAGCAAGAAATACAATTTTGATAATTTAACGCAATCAGACGTTGAAGAGTTGATCGAGGATAAATTGCAAAAAAACATTGATAAGGTTTTGCATAATTGGGAAGACGAGGGGATTTTAGTTGAAAAAGCCCGTTGGGGACGTTCTGTTATTACCAAAGGAAAAATCAAAATTGAATTGAGTAAAGATGTTGATGCCACTAAATTGACATTAGCGGAAGTTCAGGAAATGATTGCTAAGAAAACACCAGTAAAAAAAGTAGCTGCTAAAAAAGCCCCGGCAAAGAAAGCCGTTGCAAAGAAACCCGCAGCTAAAAAGAAATAATAATAATTAATTTCAATTTCTTCCCCCTCTCCTTTGGAGAGGATTGGGGAGAGGATAAAAAGAAATAAAATGGAATTTGATTTTCTGAAACCCGTAGATGACGAAATCCTTAGTTTTATAAACGGATTGACTTCTCAGCAATTGGGAAGTAAAATAGTGTTGCATACAAAAGAACAATTTCCTGATTTGAATAAGATTAAAATTGCCGTAATAGGCGTTTTGGAAAATCGCGGAGATAAAAAAGCAGTTTCGGATGTTGATTTAATACCATTAAGGAAAGAGTTATATGGATTGTTTCCTGGAAATTGGGATGCTTCAATTGCAGATTTAGGGGATATTCTTGCAGGGAATTCGGCTGCGGATACTTATTTTGCATTAAAAAAAGTTGTTGCAAGTCTGATCAAGAAAAAAATTACTCCTATAGTTATTGGCGGCTCCCAAGATTTGACGTATGCACTTTATAGAGCCTATGATGATTTGGAGCAAATGGTTAATTTAGTTTCTATTGATAATAAATTTGATTTCGGAAAAGAAAATGAAGCGGTGTCTGCTGCTTCTTATTTGACAAAAATAATTATCGACGAGCCTAATAATCTTTTTAATTATTGTAATATTGGTTATCAAACTTACTTCAATTCACAGGAAGAAATAGATTTGATAGAAAAATTGTTTTTTGATGGCTACAGATTGGGTGAAATTTCTAATAATATTACTCTTTCTGAACCTGTTTTTAGAGATGCGGATTTAGTAAGTATTGATTTGAATTCAGTTAAATCATCTGATTCAGGAAATTTTGTTTCGTTTGCTCCTAATGGTTTCAATGGTAAAGAAATTTGTTCTTTATCCAGATACGCAGGAATAAGTGACAAGGTATCTTCTTTTGGAATATTTAACCACAATAATTCGGTACAGGAATCGGTTATTATTGCTCAGATAATTTGGTATTTTATAGAAGGATTTCATTATCGTTCGAATGAGTATCCGTTTGGGAGCAAGGAAAATTATTTAAAATATATTGTCCCGTTGGAAGAAGAAGAGCTTGTTTTTTATAAAAGCGATAAAACCGACAGGTGGTGGATAGAAATACCATTTATTTCAAATGTTAATAATAAATTAAAGAGAAATACGTTATTACCATGTTCCTACGATGAATATTTATTGGCATGCAATCAAGAATTACCGGAAAGATGGTGGAAAGCGCAAAGGAAAAACATCATATAGAATCTTTTTTTGCTTATTTATTATTTTTTTATAAAAAACTCACTGTTTAGTGCAAAAAAATTGTTTTTCTAAAAAATAATAAATAGGTTTACATACTTAAAAATAATGAATAGATAACCAAATTTATATGAAGAAGTTCATTGCATTTATGGCAATTTTGACCCTGTTAATCGGCTGTGGTAAATCAAGCGACAAAGGAGAATTAGTAGGAATCAACGGCGGGAAATGGCATCCTGAGAAACCTTACGGAATGACATTAGTTCCTGGTGGTGCATATATTATGGGTAAATCAGATGATGACTTGGCTGATGTTGAAGATGCTCCTACGAAGACTGTTACTGTTCGTTCATTTTATATGGATGAAACGGAAATTACAAATAGCGAATACCGACAATTTGTAGAATGGGTAAAAGACTCCACAATGAGAGTTCGTTTAGCTATTCTGGCAGATGAAAGTGGGCAGACCGGTGGTGCAGGAGAAGCTAAAGGTAAAGGTAAAAATGCCGGAAGTATAGGTGATTTTGCTTTTAATGATTCAGATCCGGAAAAGATGACTGCTTATGATAAATATATGTATGATAATTATTATAGTGTAGGTACTGCTGATGATCCTTATGCTGGTAGAAAACTTAATAAAAAAGTAAAATTAATCAAAGATACAAAGTTGTATCCCGATGAGTATTACACCGAAGTTATGGATTCCATGTACCTGCCTTTAGAGGCTTCTTATAATGGATTACGTACAATAGATGTAAATAAATTAAAATTCCGTTATTCTTGGATGGATATTCAAGCTGCTGCAAAAGCTAAGGTAGGGAAAAGAAAAGATTTTATTAAAACGGAAGAAGTGAATGTATATCCTGACACAACTGTTTGGATTAAAGATTTTGCGTATTCGTATAATGAACCAATGCATAACGATTATTTTTGGCACAAAGCATACGGTGATTATCCTGTTGTTGGTGTAAAATGGACTCAAGCCAAAGCTTTTTGTGCTTGGAGAACACTAAATAAAAATACCTATATAAAATCTAAAAAGAAAGGGCACGACTTAATAAATTCTTTTAGATTACCAACAGAAGCCGAATGGGAATATTCAGCTAGAGGAGGTTTACAATCTGCAACATATCCTTGGGGAGGACCTTATACTAAAAATGACAGAGGTTGCTTTCTTGCCAACTTTAAGCCGAACAGAGGTGATTATGCTGCGGATGAAGCACTATACACAGTAGAAGCAAAATCATATGAGCCAAATGGTTATAATCTTTATAACATGGCGGGAAATGTTTCTGAGTGGACGGATTCGTCATACGACCCCAATGCTTACGAATATGTATCTTCAATGAATCCAAATGTTCTGGATGCTTCGAATAAACGTAAAGTGGTCCGTGGAGGCTCTTGGAAAGATGTTGCTTATTTCCTACAAGTAAGCACAAGAGATTTCGAATATGCAGATTCTGCAAGAAGTTTTATTGGTTTTAGAACCGTTCAAGATTATATGGGATTACAGACTACCGGAAACAACAAAAGAGGTAAATAACAAATAACAAAAGAAACCAAATCTTTAAATAACTAACCCCAAAAAAACAGACATTATGGCATTACTTAGTAAAAAAACAATGAATTTCGCATATGGAATGGGAGCAGCGGTTGTAATCATTGGAGCTTTATTCAAAATTACACATCTTGAATTCGGTATCATAACTGGAAATTTAATGCTAACCATTGGACTTATTGTAGAAGCTGGAATTTTTGCTCTTTCTGCATTTGAACCGGTTGATGATGATTTAGATTGGACATTGGTTTATCCAGAACTAGCTAATGGTAAGGCTGCAGGAGACAAAAAGGTAAAGGTAGAAACTCCTTCTGATGCGCAGGGATTGTTATCTCAAAAACTTGATGCAATGTTAAAAGACGCCAAAATCGATGGTGAATTAATGGCGAGTTTAGGAACTAGCATTAAAAATTTCGAATCAGCTGCAAAAGGAATTGCGCCAACTGTGGATTCAATTGCCTCAACAAAGAAATATAGCGAAGAGTTGACTTTGGCAGCAGCCCAAATGGAATCTTTGAATAGTTTATATAAAATTCAATTACAAAGCGCTTCAAGAAATGCACAGATCAATGAAGAAGTTGCTGAGAATAACTTAAAATTAAAAGACCAAATGCAGTCTTTGACATCTAATTTGTCTTCACTTAACAGTGTATACGGAGGAATGCTTTCTGCAATGAACAATAAAGGATAATTAGTTTCAAACGATATAAAAATAACAAACTAATTAGTAGAAAATATGGCAGGAGGAAAACTAACCCCTAGACAGAAGATGATAAACCTAATGTACCTGGTTTTTATCGCGATGTTAGCTTTAAATATGTCCAAAGAAGTGTTGTCAGCTTTTGGAATTTTGAATAATAAAATTGTAGAATCTAACTCTATAACCGACACTAGAAATGAAAGTTCATTTCAACAATTAGCACAAAAGGCGGTAGATCAGCCAGGTCAATTTGGTGATAAAAAAGCGAAAGTTGAAAAAATTAGAGCAGTATCTAAAGAGTTTAATGACTACTTAGAAAATATTAAATCAACTGTTACCAAGAAGTTTGTAAGAGATGCCGAAGGAAATTTGCCATATGAGCAAATGGATAAAGGTGATTTAATTGATAGAATGTTCTTCACTGGTGATAAAGTGTCGAAAGAAGGAAAAGCGTTTTTAGATAAGATTAATAATTATTCAACTCAAATCAAACAAATTGGAGGTAGTTCAATTGCTGATTCAGAAATGAAAAAAATCGAGGCTAGATTTGCCACTAATCCAGTTTATTCTGAAAAAGCAGGAGCAAAATTACCTTGGATAGATTATAATTATAAAGGATTTCCACTTATTGCAACAATTACCAAATTGTCTCAATTGCAAGCGGATATCAAAACAACAGAAAGTGACGTAATGACTGGAATGTTTCAATCTGATTTAGTTGCTGCAGCATCACTTACTGCTTACCAACCGATTGTAGTTCTTGATAAATCTGTTTTCTTTCAAGGGGAAGCAGTGACGGGTAAAATTATCCTTGGGAAATTTGACCCTTCATTAAAGGCAAAATCAGTTATTGTTAACGGATCAAGTGTGCAAGCTCAAGCCGGTCAGGCTAAATTTTCTTTTGGAGCCGGTAATATAGGAGAACATGCAATAGGAGGTTCTTTCAATTTTGATGAAAATGGAAAAGTAGTTAGTTTACCTATCAAAGACAAATACGTTGTTGTTGCAAGACCAAAATCGGCTACAATTTCAGCGGATAAGATGAATGTAGTTTATAGAGGGGTTGTAAACCCAATGACTATTTCTTTTGCAGGAGTAACAGCTGATAAAGTTAGTGCTAGTGCTCCTGGATTAAGTTCTGCAGGTGGTGGAAAATACAATATGAGTCCAGGCGGCGGTTCTGAAGTAGTTATTAATGTAACAGGTTCGCTTCCTGACGGTTCTAAAGTTTCGGATAGAAAAACCTTTAGAATAAAGGGTATTCCAGGTCCTACGGGAACAATCAGAGGAGAAATGGGCGTTGTAAAAGGGCCAAAATCAAATTTGCAAATAGCTACAATTGGAGCTAAATTAGTTGATTTTGACTTTGAAGTTGGTTTAAATGTAGTTGGTTTTAACTTGAAAGTAACAGGTCAGCCTACAGTTGTTGTTCAAGGGAATAAATTGAATGCTCAATGTAATGCCGTTCTTTCTAAGGCAGTTAGAGGAGATCAGGTTACCATTTCTGAAATTAAAACAAAACTTGTTGGTGCAGGTAGTTATTTATTGCCAAGAACAGCTCCAGTAATTTTTGAAATAACACAATAAGTAGGCGTATAACGAAGCCTACTTCAATATCTTATTATGATACCATGATGAATGTAAGAAATTTTTTAATAGTTATTGTCTCTGCAATGTGTAGTTTTACAGCTGTAGCACAATCTAATTTGCTGAATGCTAAAACTCCAGATCAAATTGGGCTTAAGACTGCTGCACAGCTAATTTCTGATAATGACAAACCATTAGTCTATGGTTATGTACATGACAGAGATGTTTTAATGGGAAAAACTACTTGGGAAATAATAGATTTAAGTGAAAAGATAAATTTCGCATTGTATTTTCCAATTGATACAGCAAATATTGGTTCGGATAGAAGATCCTTGTACGATGTTTTGACTAAAGCAATAAAAAATGGTAAGATTACTGAAGTATACACAGATAGTTATTTTAACACCAAAAAATCTATTGAAGATATTCAAGGTTCATTAAGTCGTATTGATACTACTGATGCTGGAAGAGAACAAATTAACGCAGGTGCTCAAATATCGCCTGAGTATATTTTAAAACAAGATCTTACAGCGCAAGATGTATCTAAGTATAAAATTAAGGGGTATTGGTATTTTGACAAACGCCAAAGTGAATTGAAGTATCGTTTACTTGGTATTTGTCCTATGACACCAGATGTGTTTACAATGAATAGTGACGAAAAGGATTATATTGAGTTGTTTTGGGTGTTTTTTCCTGCGGCAAGAGAAGTTTTGCATGAAGCAAAAGCTTTCAATGATAAAAATTCTGCGATGCCAGTTTCATTTGATCAGATATTAAATTCAAGGCGTTTCAATAGTGTTATTTACAAAGAAGAAAATGTTTATGGAGATAGAGCTATTGATGAGTATATGAAAGATAATGCTCAAAATCAATTGTTAGAATCTGAAAGGGTAAAAGAAAAAATTCGCAATTTCGAACAGGATATGTGGAATTATTAATTTTTCAATACCTAAAATATATAATGATAAACTCTTACTGTAATGGTGAGAGTTTTTTTATTTTAATATGTTTAATTTTGTATTTAGTTTAAAAGAAATTTTTAAAATGATTGATTTTTTAATAGTAGGTTCCGGTTTAGCGGGAATTTCATTTGCAGAGTTAGCTTTGCGAAGGGATAAGTCGATTTTAGTTTTGGATAATAATTCTCAAAATTCATCCAAAATTGCAGGTGGTTTATATAATCCGGTTATTTTAAAGCGCTTTAGTGAAGTGTGGCAAGCTCAAGATCAATTGGTGCTGATGAATGAATTTTATATGCTTTTGGAGGAAAAGTTAAATTGTAAGGTAGATTTTAAAAGACCTATTTTAAGGAAGTTTTTTTCTGTCGAAGAACAAAATAATTGGTTTGCCGCTTCTGATAAAGTGGCGCTAGCTCCTTTTTTATCTACAGAATTAATTTCCAAAAAGTATCCGGGAATTGATTCTCCTTATGGATATGGCGAAGTTTTACAAACGGGTTATGTTGACACGGCTTTATTGTTAAATAAATACAGGGAATACCTTAAGCAAAATAATCTATTTCGGGAAGAATCATTCGATTACGATGCTTTGCAGATTGAGCCTAATTATATTTGTTATAAAGACATTCAATGCAAACATATTGTTTTTGCTGAAGGCTTTGGGATGCATGCAAATCCCTATTTTAAACATTTGCCATTAGACGGAACAAAAGGAGAACTTTTTATTATAAAGGCATCAAAATTAGATTTGGACGTAATTGTAAATACGAGTGTGTTTATTTTACCACTTGGGAATGATTTATTTAAAGTTGGTGCAACTTATAATTGGAGAGATAAAACCGATTTGCCTACAGAGGAAGGAAAAAGGGAATTAGTAGAAAGAATAAAAGAAATTATTACTTGTGACTTTGAAATTGTGGAGCATTTCGCGGGGGTTCGGCCAACTGTAAAAGACAGAAGACCATTAGTGGGGACACATCAAAAGCATCAGTCAATCCATATATTAAATGGTTTGGGAACAAGGGGAGTAATGCTGGGGCCCGCAATGGCCAAAGCGTTATTGGACAATATAGAACATCAGATTCCTTTAGATGCAGCAATTGATATTAACCGATTTCTTCCTAAATGAAAAAAATAATGCTATTTTAGGTTTGTTTTTGGGTCGTATGAAACAAACATATTGATGTATATGTTTCGCGATAGTCGCAGTACAAATGGGAATGAGGCAATAAGCGAGACAATTATTGAAATGAAAGCAACTTTCAGATTGGAGTTAAAGATCAAAAAAGAGACTATAAAAGCTGCAATTCCAACGGCAACATTCAATCCATAACTTACATACATAGCGCCATAAAAGAAGGATGGTTCAATTTGATATTTTAAACCACAATGGCTGCAATTTTCATGCATTTTTAAAATTTTACTGAAATGCAACGGATTTTTATCCAAATACATACTCTCATTCTGACATTTAGGACAAGTTCCTGTTAAAATGCTATATAATTTGGATCCTTTTTTTAACATTTGCAAAAAAATTAATTTTTCCTTTTTTAGAGTTACAAATTTACGCATTCAAAAAGGAATAAAATAACAATACATGCTTAATATACACAATTTATCCGTTTCGTTTGGAGGCTCTTATTTATTTGAAGAAGTGACCTTTCGATTGGGTGCCGGAGACAGAGTTGGTCTTGTTGGAAAGAACGGAGCCGGAAAATCAACTATGCTAAAAATTTTGGCAAAAGATTTTGCTCCTGATTCAGGAAGTATTGCTCAGGAAAAGGAAGTTCGAATGGGTTTCTTACGTCAGGATATTGATTTTGAACAAGGTCGGACTGTTCTTGAAGAAGCCTATGAAGCCTTTACGGATATAAAAATTGTTGAGAAAAAATTAGCAGAGATCAATCACCAGTTAGTAACCAGAACGGATTATGAAAGTGATGAATACAGTCAAATTATAGAGGATTTATCGGATTATACACACCGCTTTGAATTATTGGGGGGGTATAATTACGTGGGTGATACCGAGAAAATTTTACTTGGTTTAGGATTTAAGAGAGAAGTATTCGATAATCAAACCGAGACTTTCTCTGGTGGATGGAGAATGCGTATCGAATTAGCAAAATTATTATTACAAGCCAATGATGTTTTGTTACTTGATGAGCCAACAAATCACTTGGATATAGAGAGTATCATTTGGTTAGAAAGTTTCTTGCGCAATTATCCTGGAGTTGTGGTAATTGTTTCACACGATAAGATGTTCTTGGATAATGTGACTAACAGAACTATAGAAATTTCCCTTGGTAAAGCTTATGATTTCAACAAACCATATTCTCAATATTTGGAATTGCGTCATGAAATTCGTGAAAAGCAATTGGCGACACAAAAAAATCAAGCCAAGAAAATTGAAGAGACTGAGAAATTAATCGAAAAATTCAGAGCCAAAGCTTCTAAAGCTTCGATGGCGCAATCTCTAATCAAGAAATTAGACAAAGTAGAACGTATCGAAGTAGATGAGGATGATAATTCGGTGATGAATATTACTTTTCCAGTTTCAAAAGAACCAGGTAGAGTAGTAATTGAAGCTGAGAATGTTACCAAAAGTTACGGTGATAAGACGATTTTGAAAGATATCAATTTATTGGTTGAACGTGGAAGTAAAATTGCATTCGTTGGACAAAACGGACAAGGAAAATCGACGTTCATTAAAGCGATTGTGGACGAATTCGAATATAAGGGAAATATTAAATTAGGTCATAATGTACAGTTGGGGTATTTTGCACAAAATCAGGCTGAGTATCTGGATGGTGAAATTACTTTGCTTCAAACGATGGAAGATGCGGCAGCGGATACAAATCGCATGAAAGTACGCGATATGCTGGGTTCTTTCTTGTTTCGCGGTGATGATGTCGAGAAAAAGGTAAAAGTCCTTTCTGGAGGGGAAAGAAACCGTTTGGCGTTGTGTAAATTGTTATTGCAGCCTATCAATGTTTTATTGATGGATGAGCCGACGAATCACCTGGACATTAAATCTAAGAATGTTTTGAAAGCTGCGCTTCAAAAATTTGGAGGTACTTTATTGCTAGTTTCTCACGATAGGGATTTCTTGCAGGGAATGTCAAATCTGGTGTATGAATTCAAAGACCAAAAAATAAAGGAATACTTAGGTGATATCAACTATTTCTTAGAACAGCGCAATATGGAAAATATGCGTGAAGTTGAGAAAAAAGATGCTCAAAAAGCTGCAGCACCAAAAGAAAGCAACAAAGCTTCTTATGAAGATCAGAAAAAAGGGAAAGCGTTGCAGAATAAATTGAGTAAAGTAGAGAGTCAAATCAAGCAATTAGAAAGAGACATTCAACAAGATGATAAAATGCTTGCTTCTAATTATGACAAGCACATTGAGGATGCTAAATTTTTTACGGCTTATAATAAGAAAAAAGCAGAATTAGACAAGCTACTGCTGGATTGGGAAGTAGTTCAGGAAGAAATAGATAATTTATAAAAGAAAAGAGTCCAATTTTGAACTCTTTTTTATGAAATAATTCCAATCGTTTTAGAATGGGCAATGGCTTCACTACTATTTTTGAAATAACAAATAGAAACCTTCAGCGTTTCTAAATTTTTCAAAACAGTGATTACCTTTTCCTTTTTGGATTGCCCCGTTTGCCGAATATAAACTGCTTTTACGGTGACTGGAAAAATTTTGCAAATGGCTTCGTATAAAAACGGATCGTGTTGCGAATCATCCCCAAGAAGTACATATTCTAAATTGGGGTAAAATTCTAATATGTGTTTTATTTTGTCAAATTTATGATTGTGATTGCCTCTGCCTGTCAAGAAAAAATCGGTTAAGCTTGTTTTAATATCTTTCAATAGTAAAACAGCTTTGGGCAATTTGTGAATCTCAGTGAAATTAGTAATGAATCGATATAAATTCCATTCGCTGCTGGACACATAAAAAAACGCATTGAATTCCTCTTTGTTTTCTCTTCCTGCGGTGCTTAATGCCTGGTAATGGTTAACAACATCTTCATAAATTTTCCTTTTATTTATATTTTTGAATAACAAAACATATAATTTTTTCAAAGGATTAAGTGTGTGAGAAACTAAAAAAGTATCGTCAATATCTGATATGATTCCTAAATTTCCTTTGTGCGGTCGAATGTAACTGTTTCTACTTATTAGGGTTTTGTTTTCATGGATAATACTCACTTCATAATCAATCCAGCCATAATTAGTATCCTGGTCTAAGGGAACGCAAAATTTAAAATAACCATCGTTAAGTGTTTTGGTATGGATTTTGGTTTTGTTGTGTTCCAAATAGACATCGGCGTTTGCTTGTGTTTTTATTTGAAACATTTTAATGACAGAAGTAGCGTTTTTTAGATTCTTTTTTTGAAAATTATACTCTTCAATCGATGTTGGTTTGAAAACATGGCCCATGACAATTAATTCTTGTTCATTAGCATAACCTCGATATAATTTTAAAATTGGTTTCATATATTATAGTACTTTTGATAGATGTTGAATTTAATGGTTTTTAATCAATAAAAGAAGAGAAAGTTTGAAAAAGAATATTATGCTGGTTGTAAACCCTATCTCTGGCGATGTTGATAAATCAGAGATTATTGAGGCTGCGACTTTTTTTGCGGAAAAAGAAAACGTGAATCTGGTGATTTATAATACTTCAGGAATAGCTGATATTGAAAATATAAAAGTACTTTATAAAACGTATAAGCCGAAACGAATTATCGTGGCGGGAGGCGATGGTACAATAAAAATGGTCGCTGAGGCAATGGAAAAACAAGATGTTATTATTGGGATTTTGCCAGCTGGCTCCGCCAATGGTTTAGCTGTGGATTTGAATTTGCCAACAACAATTGAAGAGAACTTAGAAATCGCTTTTCGCAATGATTATATGGAAATTGATATGATTTCAATCAATGGAAAGAAAAGTATCCATTTGAGTGATTTGGGTGTAAATGCAGAAATGATTAAGAATTACGAAAATAGTAGTATTCGTGGGAAATGGGGGTATGCTTTACAAACGGTAACTACTTTAATTGATTTAGACGATCCGTTTATCGCGACCATTACCGGTGATTTTCCAACTATAGAATGTGAAGCAAGGATGATTGTGATAGCCAATTCCCAAAAATATGGCACCGGAGTTTCGATAAATCCAAATGGTGTGATGGACGATGGAAAGTTTGAGTTGGTTATTTTGAAAAATATGGATATCGTGGTACTAGGTAAGATCATAACTGGAAATATGCCCATAGATACCAATGATGTTGAGATTATTTCTACGGATAAAGCCTTCGTTACAACAAATATACCGGTTAGTTTTCAAATTGACGGCGAATATTGCGGAACAGAAACGAAACTGAATATTGAAATTTTACCCAAACAAATGAAAGTTGCGATACCCAATCTAAGCAGTGAAATTATTTAAATGGATTTCGTTCCTGCCAAATCGTTTTGGGCTCCAGATAGCTGAAAATTTTTGGCATGTACAAATTAACTATTTGGTTACTATGTGCTATAAGTCCATACATTTTAACAGGCTTAGCGCCAATCGAACTTTTGATTTCCAAAGCCGTTCTGGCAAAAACAATTTCCTTAAAACCTTTGTTAATAGAATAAGCAATCATGTCATATAACATATTCAAATACAGCATTTTTTCACGTTGAATACTTTCGTTATATCCCAGAAAATAGGTGTCCATCACACCACCATTTTTTATTAAAGTATTGAAACCAATTAGTTTTTCATCTATGAAATAACCGTAAAAAAGGAATTTGTCTTTAAGGATTTCTTTGAAAGTTCTAAAATGATTTTTAGGTAGAAAGAAAGTATTGAAAGGTGCATTTTTGGCTACATGAAGATACAAGTCGTAAATAGTCTCTTCAAGAGCAATGATGTCTTCGAGATGCAATTTTCGTTTTTCAATGATATCCGATTTTTTTCGAGCTCTTTTGTACTGATCTCTATATTTTTTTGAAAGAGAGTCAATGTAATCTTGTTCTGATTTCCAATTTTTATTAATTGCAAAAATCATATTGGGTTGTGTAGAAAATTTATAATCATTTTTGAATTCTGGAATCGCGAATTGATTAATTTCCTCTTTGTTGAAATCTTTATATGTAGTAATGTGAATCTTTTTACCTTTTGATCTAAATATATTTTTTAAATCTGCGGTAGCAAAATTTAATGCTTGAAAAGCTTTCTTTTTATTAATGGTATCGGATAACGCATATGAATTTTGTCCGGTCAACATGTTGTTGCCAATAACCAGTACGTGAGCGCCAAAGTTTCTGAAAACAAAATTTCGGACAGCAGTTTTGATGCATTTGTCGCGTTCGCCAAAAGATTCCAATTTGTTCAAATCTAAAAATTGGGAAAGTGCAATGCCAACTAAAGTGTCATTTTCGAAAATTCCAATGAAATGACAAGTCATGTTTTCAGGAGACGACTGTTCTAAAATTTCCAGATATTTTTTGGATAAAAAAATGTTTGAAACTGCTAAATCATTCCAAGTTATTGGAAGTTGCGCGGTGGAATTGTAAATTTTAAAAGAATATAGTGTATTCAAATTGAATTTTAATATTTGCCAAAATTAATTAATAAAGTTAAAGTATTTCCTTATGTTTCGAAATTAACTAACTTTATATAAATAAAAAAGGAAATTATGAAAACCTATTCAGAAGATACAATTCAATCCGAATTAAAAGAGCTAAATGACTGGAAGTTTGTGAATGATGGAATCGAGAAAAAGTTTAAGTTCTTAGATTTTACTCAAGCCCTGGGTTTTATAGTTCAGGTAGGAGTGATGGCTGAGAAAAGGAATCATCATCCGGAATTATTTAATGTGTACAATAAAGTGACTATTCGGTTAAGCACTCATGATGCTAATGGAGTCACTGATAAAGATTTGGAATTAGCAAAAGCTATTGAAGCTATACTATAAAAACAAATTTGCCTTATTGGTCCAAGGCAAATTTGTTACAGGTATTTATATGATTATTGCCATCCACAAATAATTCCGCCCATAAGGGTCAAACATACGATCCAGAATCCACCAGTAACAAGGGTGTATTTAAAGCTTCTTTTTTCATAGAGAGCATTGGTTCCTATAAGCGGTAGTGCAAAAAACAATCCAGCCAAAAAACCGTGTAAAGCGCCATGTTTGAATGTTCTAAAAGCGGTTCCGTAATCAGCCATGAAAGCCATATAGGAAGGTTTTGCAATGCTTGGGTCTCCTCCAATCATTCCTAAGGCTCCCGTTTGATGTATCGTGAAAGACTGAAGTACAAAGCTTATGAAAAAAGCGTACAGAAATGATGTTCCAAATATCAGAAGCATATTTCCTCCTTTCAGCTTTTCTTCGGTCAAGCCAGTTTCTTTCATCCAAATAGTTCCGAAGACTTTCGGATTGTACCAAACAAAACCTACAACAAGAGTTGACAATGCAGCAACTAAAAGGGCTAAAAAATTGATTTCCATTATTTTGACTTTAAGTGTTAGTAAATCAAATTTAATAAATTAATATTTAACATTAATAAATATTTTTTGTAAGATATAACTCTATAAATAATATAAAAGATTGCATTTCATCGATTTTATTTGTTGATTAGCCATATTGTATGTAATTTTAGTTGTGTTAAAGTAAAAAAAATCCTGTTATGAAAAATATAACTACTCTATTTTTAGCCCTTTTATTTTCATTCTCAATGTTGGCCAATGTATCTCAATCTCAGAAAGATGCGTTAGTGAAATTATATCAAGCGACAAATGGAAGTCAATGGAGTGTAAAATGGGATTTATCTTCGCCAGTTTCTACCTGGTATGGAGTTAAGTTGCAAGATGAAAAAGTAGTCTCCGTAAATTTAGCGAACAATAATTTAGTTGGCGAAATTCCAGCTGCTATTGCCGGCCTGGTTGATCTTCAAGAGTTAGACTTGCATAAAAATGTACTATCTGGAGTGATTCCATCTTCTATCGGAAATTTGAAAGATTTGAAAGTGTTAAACCTTTCTTTTAATAAATTGTCAGGAACGATTCCTTCATCTCTCTGTGAATTGAGTAATTTAAAAGATTTAGAACTTTACATGAATACTCTTTCAGGAGAATTGCCTTTGCAAATTGGCGCTCTTAAACAATTAGAGGTTTTATCATTATTCAACAATGAAATTACAGGACAAATTCCGAATTCGATTTATGATATAAAAACAATAAAAACCTTACTATTGAGTAGTAATAAACTTACCGGAGGATTAAGCAGTGAAGTGGTAAATATGACTTCTCTTGAAAATCTTAGTTTGTTTGATAACAAAATGAATGGGCAAGTACCATTAGAGTTAGAAAAGTTGAATAACCTGAAAGAAATGAATATTTCTTATAATATGTTTAATGGATTAGTATCTAGAAATTTGGCTGCATTGGATACATTAAATATGACGATGGTGAATGATAAAGGAATTGCCGTTTTATTGGACGTAACAACCGACAAAAATTCAGCAATCGCTTCTGAAGATTAGCCTATGAAAAAAAAATAGGTTAATTATTAAAAAATGAGTTTAGTTTTTTTTTTAAATAAGTTGATTTTATTAAATTTAGTTGGGAAAACCTGTGCGGCTTGCTTCACAGGTTTTTTCGTGTAAAAAAGCTTCTTCTTACCATTGTATTATTGAATCGATTAAAACTAGACGCTATCCTAAAAAGTGTGGAAGTATAAAGAATAGCGGAATGTCCAGAATTAGGTGTCCACTTTGTCAGGAATTGGGTATTCATTTTGCCCCGGAACCCTATAATAGGTGAGAGGCACACTCCGTTACTACCTGGCGGAGCTGTCTACTCAATTGTAAGAGGTTTTTATTCTTGATTCATAGGAAACGACGGTAACTACTTTTAATTTATTCTTTACATCGATAAGTATATGTTTTTTCGTCATAAACAATATTCTTATAATTTGATTTGCATATTTGATTTCCATCTTTGTCGAATATTTCCCAATCACCCATTTTTAGTCCATTTTCATAATAACTAATCATTTTGAAAGTACCATTTACATTAAAATCCATAAAGACCCCATTTGCTATATCATTTTTATAATAATAAAGATGTTGTGGTAATCCATTTTCAAAGTAATTTATATCAATTCCATTAGATTTTCCTTTTTTGTATTCTTTTTGGTAATATATCGAACCATTAAAATTATAATAGTAAAATAAACCATCTTTTTCCCCCTCATAATATTTTTCTTTTTTATTTATTTTCCTTGATGGCTTATAATTGTTTGAGTTGTAAATTTCAGAAAAAGCAAATTTACATTCAGGAGTTAACATTTGAATATCATTTAGAGGCTCATAATAATAAATCCATTCACCGTGTTTAAATCCATCTTTATAGGAACCAATCGATACGATAAAATTATTAATATAATACATCCATATTCCATCAGCATTTTGATTTAATAAATTACCTTCTCCTATCTTTTCTCCAGCTTTATTATAAAATATTTTATAACCCTCTGTTTTGCTAAAATCAATCAGCTGTTCTAAACTATTCTTGTCAATTTCATCGGTAAAAATGCTAGCTGTACATTGGTTTGTTGTAATTTTTCCATTGTAATTGTAAGCCCAAATTATCCATTTTTCACCAGTATTATTTATCCCTAAAGCACAGTTGGAATTGTCTGTGTAAATTGTAATATATTTAGATGGTACCCCTTTAAAATTATTAAAGACTTCAAAAACAATCTCTTTGTTTAATTCGCCTTCAAGTTGTACGTTTTTAATTGAAACTACCTTCCCTTGAAAGATAACATCTATTGAATTAAATAATTCAATAGATGAACTACGGTTAAACCCACAATCACACGAATATCCATTCAATGGAATCACTAAAATAAATAAACAAATAAATAAATCTTTCATAGTTTAGCTAATTACTGGTTTTTTGTAAATTATTTTCTCCATAAGCATTCTGACTAAATGAAAATGCAAAATTATAACCAAGACAAGTAGTAGCTAAACCTGTTTTGTCAGGATTAAAAGGTCCGATTTCTGATTTGAAGAAATTACATTCGACTAACACAGTTCGGGAGACACTACCTAATTTTTTTTTCTATCTCTTCAAAGTAAAATGACCTTTAAAACTTCTGCTATATTTTAGTCTAATCAAAGATACCCCATATCTTTTATTTACTGAAAATCATTTCTTAAGAAGAAGCATTATGAGATAGCGATATCCGGAGTTGGATACTTAGCTTCTGAATACTACTAGCGCTATGCACAACAATCTATTATAATTTAAAAAAAAAGGATAATATAGTATTATCATCTGGTAATATTAGCTTTTCCGTCAACTCTAATTTAACATAAATTTACAAGTGTAAAATAAACACTAACTGAACTTATTAACCAAAATGTTAAATTATGAAATTAATCATGTATTACTTTAGGCTTATAGAGACCAATTCTTTACAAAAAAAGAAACTCTTTACAATGCTTTCTCTATTGGTAGTTTGTGCTTCATTTTCTCAACAGAAAATAAAAGGTACAATTAAAGATAGTAATAATATTCCAATACCTGGAGTGTCTGTGCTGGAAAAGAAAACCAGTAATTCAGTAATTACTGATTTTGACGGGAATTATGAAATCAGTACCAAAGGAGATAATCCTACCCTGGTTTTTTCTTTTATTGGATTAAAAACAAAAGAAATTAAGGTAGATGGTAAAAGCACAATTAACCCGATTTTAGAATCAGAGGTTAATGATTTGGCAGAAGTTGTCGTAATTGGGTACGGGACGCAAAAAAAAGGCCAGGTGACCAGCGCGATTGCAACAATTAAAGCGAAAGATTTTAATGGAGGCGCCGTTCGGGATGCTTCGGAATTGATTAAAGGGAAAGTCGCTGGTTTGAAAGTTTCAAATGGATCAGGGGATCCTTTAGCTGGTCCTTCTATTTCGTTACGTGGAGTAGCTTCATTAAAGGGAGGTACAGCTCCATTAGTTTTAATTAATGGAATTCCCGGGTCATTTGACAGTGTTGCTCCAGATGAAATAGCATCGGTAGATGTACTTAAAGATGCTTCGGCTGCAGCGATTTATGGAACTCGGGGAGCTAATGGAGTTGTTTTGATAACAACAAAAAGTGTCGGTCGTGATGTTCCAAATACAGTATCGTATTCCCATTACACGGCAATGTCCAGTTTTGCTAAAAAAGCTGATTTTTTAGATGCAGCAGGGTATAGAAAAGTGCTTGCAGACAATACTATATTGAAAAAACCTTTTATAGATGAAGGTTATAGTACCGATTGGTTGGGTGAAATTTCCAGAACAGCGCATATTTCAAATCATAATATAGGATTGAAAGGCGGAACTGCTAAATCGAACTACGTGGCTAATATCAATTATGGAGATCAGCAGGGTATTTTTTTAGACTCCTATAATAAGGAACTTAAAATCTCTTTTGATGTCAATCATTATATGTTTAATGACAAATTAAAATTCAACCTTAATATAGTTAGAGGGACTTATAAAACAGGTTCCTTTGACGGAAATATTTACAGACAGGCTTTGATTAGAAATCCTACTGCAAGACCAAAAGATGATGCAGGAGTATGGACACAAACAGGTAGATTTCAATATTCTAATCCACTGGCATCTATTAGAGAATCAGATCAATTAGGGGAGTCTGATTACACAAGATTAACTGGAGGATTAACTTTGACTTTATTGCCGGGTTGGGACAGTAATTTAACGGTGTCATCTCTAAGAAATAATAGTTTTAATGGTTATTCAGAAACTAAAAAACACTATTCCAATACGTTTCAGGGTAGAAATGGCGTAGCTTCCAGATCCGATAGCAGCAGTAATACGGAAATACTTGAATTGACTTCAAAATATAACAAAACAATTGATAAGCATGATTTTAGCTTTCTGGGAGGGTATAGCTATCAGTACAGTATGTCGCAAGGTGGTTTTGCATATAATTTTGATTTTCCTACCGATGCTTTTTCCTATAATAATTTAGGAGCAGGTCAGGCTCTTTTGGATGGTAAAGCTAGTATGGGAAGTTCAAAAGAAGACAATAAGTTAATTGGTTTTTTTGGAAGAGCCAGTTATGGATTTGACAATAAATACCATTTATTAGCAAGTGTTAGAAAAGAAGGGTCGTCTAAATTTGGGGATAATTACAAGTGGGGGACATTTCCTTCAGTTTCTGCAGGATGGACAATCAGTAATGAATCTTTTCTGAAAGATGTTTCGTTTATAAAGAATTTGAAATTCCGTGCAGGCTACGGTGAGACCGGAGTTATTGTAGGACCTTCCTATTTGTCGCAAACATTACTCAATTATCAGGGGTATTTTTATAATGATGGAAAATGGGTTCAAGGTTTAGTGCCTGCCAGTAATCCAAATCCTGATTTACGTTGGGAAAAATCCCAAGAAATTAATTTAGGGGTGGACTTTTCATTTTTAAATAGTCGCATAAGTGGTAGTGTAGATGTGTATCATAAGAAAACTAAAGATATGTTGTGGGATTATAATGTTCCAACTCCTCCGTATTTATTTTCTACTATTACTGCCAATGTTGGTAAAATGGAAAATAAAGGAATTGAAATTCTTTTAAACACCATTCCTGTCAGATCAGAAAATTTCGAATGGAATTCAAGCATGACTTTTTCTCACAATGAAAATAAGCTTACAAGTCTTTCCAATGATTTGTATGAAATTCAGGGGAATTTCATAAATACTGGAGATGCCGGTGATCCAATTTCATTTTCAACACATCGATTAGAAGTAGGGCAGTCAATAGGTAATTTTTGGGGATTAAAATCAGTTGATATTACTACTGATGGGAAATGGATCATTGAAACCGAAGATGGAACCAGAAAAACGCTAACCCCCGATTTATATAATGATGACAATAAACAGTATTTAGGGAACGGTATTCCAAAATTTAATGCTGGATGGAGTAACACTTTTAAATACAAACGATTTGATTTAGGAGTAGTTCTTAATGGATCTTTTGGTTTTCAAATACTTAATTTTCAACGTATGTTTTATGAAAATCCAAACATAAACTATAATATGTTATCCTCAGCTCATGATAAAATTTATGGTAAAACACAACTTAATTATTCTCAAACCTATGTAAGTCATTATATAGAGGATGGTGATTATGTAAAGCTGGATAACGTAACGATAGGATATAATTTAGATGTTCAAAAATTAAGTTTTATTACATCAGCAAGATTATTTGCTTCGGGATCAAATTTAGCCACAATTACAGCGTATAAAGGATTGGATCCTGAAATAGCAGGAGGGAATGGATTAACAGCAGGTAATGACAGTCGGGATAAATATCCTACGACAAGGACATTTACTTTGGGAATTAATGTAAACTTTTAAATAAAAAAAAATGAAAAAGTTAAATAATAAATATAAAATAGCGCTATTAAGTTTAGTGTTATCGTTTACAGGATGTACAAATTTAGATGAGACTGTTTATAGTAACGTAACTGCTGAAGGGACTGTTTTGACTTCTGCTGATTTGTCAAACATACTTGCGCCTCCATTTGCCCAACTTAGAGATGTTTATTGGGGTTGGAATGGTTTGTTTGATGTTTATGAAGAGTCTTCAGATTTAATTGTGACTCCATTTAGAAATGGAATTGGCTGGGGTGATTTATATATTACGATGCATCAGCATACATGGGGACCTACACTGGAACATGCCGAAGGATTATGGTATCAATGTTTTGTTGGGATTAACTATGTTAACAGGGCAATTTTTCAAATTGAAAATTTAAAAAATGTAGAAAATCCAGAGGTTTATATTAATGAGTTAAGAGCACTCAGAGCAATGTATTATTATATACTATATGATAATTTTAGAAATGTTCCAATAGATACTGACTTTGTGCATCCTGTAGGGTTTTTACCTAAGCAAAATACAAGTCAGGAAGTGTACGATTTTATTCAAAAAGAGCTTACTGAAACAATACCTTCATTAAAAGAAGATAATAGCAGAGCAACTTATGGTCGCGTTACAAAATGGGCTGCAAAGATGACATTAGCAAAGCTGTATTTAAATTCGGGGGTTTATTTAGGAACGCCAAAATGGATGGAGGCTTTAAAAGAGGTAGATGATGTCATAAATAGTGGGAAATTCAGTTTAAACACAAATTATTCAGATGCATTTGCGATTGAAAATGAGAATAATGGTGAAGAAATTTTCACGATTCCTTTCGATAATAAACGTGCTGGAGGATCTTATTATCCTTATAAAACACTTAACGGATATAGTCAGGCCACTTTTAATTTGGAAGGTTCTCCTTGGGGAGGAAGCGGTGGAATTCCTCAGTTTATTGATACTTATGATACAAGCGATTCAAGATTGAAAGATTCTTGGTTGGGGGGATTACAATACACTAAATCAGGGGCGCCAATTATTATGGAAAATGGAAAACAGTTTGAATACATAAACTATATGTCAGAGGTTAATGGTACCGAGTATAATGAAGGATACAGAATGGTTAAATATGAAATAGGTGAAAAAAATATTTCTAACACCTCTAATGATGTGCCTTTTTATAGATTCGCGGATGCTTTAATGATCAAAGCGGAATGTTTATTAAGAACTGGAAATGCAGGGGAGGCAGCCAGTATCGTAAGTCAGGTAAGAGCCAGGAATTTTAAATCAAATCCAGCTAAAGCAGTAGTAACTGCAGCTACATTAATCGGTGGAAGTACCTATAAATACGGGGAGTATTCATTTGGTACAATCACTAAATTAGAAGGTGGTTCTGACATTCAGTATGGAGGATTCCTTGACGAGTTGGCTTGGGAATTTGTTGGAGAGCATCATAGAAAGCAAGATTTGATTCGTTTTGGGGTTTATACTAAAAAATCATGGTTCTCTCATAAACCAAATGGTGATTTCAGAAGTGTTTTCCCGATACCTCAAAGTCAAATGGATGCAAACCACAATCTGGTTCAAAATCCAGGGTATTAGTTATCCCTTTAGATTAAAAGCAATTCGCGGTGTAAGATAAAATTTGTATTGCGAATTGCTTTCAATTAATTTATAAAGATTTAGAGATTCACAATAATTTTTTACAAGTTGGTTACTTGTAAGTGTATGGAGAGCTGTCCTTTTATTAGGGATGGCTTTCCTGTTTAAAAAGCTAAACAAAACAAATATGAAATTGCCATGATTCAAAAATCACTAACACAAATGAAGAATGGCGATACGATATTCCTTTAAAAAATAAAACAAAACACATATGAAAAATTGCATTTTAGTATTATTGACATTCCTTCTTTTTTCTTGTTCAGAAAGCTCTTCTGTGCCTAAAGATAATCAGGAAGAAGTGATAACACCTCCCGCAAATTTTCCTTATATTTTTGGGAAAGTGCCTGTTGGTGGGAAACAAGTTTATGTTCCAAAAGAATTAAATGACAATAATTTTGATTCAAAAAGTAGTAAATGGTGTTATCAGCGAAGTGCTGCTTCCGATAATATCATTGTTTTTTGGGAAGAAGGTTTTGGAGCTAATCCAGCAATCGCCGAAAAAGAAAGTATGAGAATTAATATTGAAGAGCTCCTTACAAAAGCAGAGAAATTCTATGTTTATTATCGTGATGAGATGAAATTTGTTAATAAAGGAAATTCAAATACAGACAAGTATCGAATGATAATTATGCTGATTTATCAAAACGAATGGTTGGCAACAGGGTCGGGTTACGATGATGTTATTGGTGCTTTGTGGGTAAATCCATCTACCACTACAAATGAGTTGAGTCATGTAATAGCACATGAGTTTGGTCACACATTTCAATACCAGGTAAAATGTGATGGAAGTTACGGTTTTAGAGACCAAAATTATGTGGGAACCTTTTGGGAACAATGTGCACAGTATATGTCATGGCAATTATATCCTGATGATAAAATTAAAGATTTGCCTTTTTTTCTAAAAAATACCTATAAAAACTTTTCACACGAAGATATAAGGTACGAATCGATTTATCTTATGGAATATTGGAAACAAAAACATGGAAAAGAATTTTTAGGAAAGCTTTGGAAAGAAGCTATAAATCCAGAACATCCTTTGCAGGCATATAAAAGAATCACCAATAGTACTCAAGAACAATTGAATGATGAAATTTTTGAATATGCTTGTAAGAATATAACTTGGGATTATCCACTTGGCAAACACAATACTAATTTTATTAATTCACTGCCAAAATCGCAGCAGGAAGAATACAGACACAAAACAAAACTAATTCCTTCGACGGATAATTATTATGCGATTTCTGCCGACCAAATTCTTCAAAGTTATGGTTACAATGCGATAGAATTGGAAGCACCAAAAGTAGGTACTACCGTTTCAATAGCATTTGAAGGAATCGATAATAAGTGGAAGTCGATAGCCGGATGGCGTTTTGGATTTGTTGCTGTAAAAGCAGATTCAAAAGTTATTTATGGCGAAATGAAGCGCGATTCAAAAGGGACAGTTTCGTTTACTGCGGCTGATGATTTGAAGGAATTGTGGCTTGTGGTAACGGGTGCGCCAACAGAACATACCAATCATATTTGGGATGAAAAAACGGATAACGACGAAAATTTCTCGTATAAAATAAAATTGACAAATACGAGTCTAAAATAATATCAAACTAATCAAAAATAAATGTTTTGGATGGTACTTACCCGTTCACTTTTATAATTCAAGTTTGCGGATAAGTTATTTAATTAAGCAATTATGCAAAGAAAAGTAGCGTTTAAAATAGGATTATTTGCAAGCATATTGGTATTTCAATTACTATTGTCTTGTAAGAGCAACACAGCAGTAGCGTCTCATCATGCAGCGAAAATGGATTATACTGTTTCGATGGATGAGCCTGAAGCACATTATCTGGATGTTCATTTAGAATGTTCAGGGATAACTACTACTCAAACCAATTTTATACTTCCGGTATGGTCTCCAGGTTATTACTTTATTTTGGATACTCCAATGCATATTGTAGATTTTGATGTAATTGATGGCGATGTAAATAAATTACCTTGGCAAAAAAAATCTAAAATGCTTGGGTAGTCGAAAATGGGAGTCAAAAAAAGTTTTCAATTAGCTATCGTTTATTTGCTAATTGAAAATCGGCTACCAAGTCCTTTGTCGACAGTGAAAAAGCATTCATTATGCCTAACAATATTTTCATGCCTTTTGAAAACCAAATAAATAATCCCGTGCAGGTGACTTTTAATCCTTATAAAAAAGTTATGATATTATTGCGTACTACAACTGTAAACTATCAAATCATTGCTTAGCTAAATAAGTTGACTTGCCCTTTGCATTGTCTTTTTTATAATAACAAGCAAATTGGATTGATCGAATGTTAACGTTATTAAATAGAATGTTCCTTTTTCAACTCAAGTTTTACTAGTTAAGTATTGATAGTTTAGTATTTGTAAGATTTATTCAACAATTGAAAATATTACATGTTTCATCGCGTATTGGTTTTAGTCTTATTTTGGGTCTTAAAATTTAACTATATATGTATATATTCCTATTTTTTTATTGAATAAATAAAAAATTATGAAAAACATTGATGTTTTATCTAAAACAGGATAATATAGTATTAGCATGTGGTAATATTAGCATTTTTGTTAACTCTTTATTAACATAGCTTTACAAGTGTAAAATACACACTAACTAAAACTAAAATTATGAGAATAAATAAGCATTGCATTGGAATTGCGGAAAGGCTTCGATTATTAACTAAGATTTTAACTAACCAAAAAGCGTTGTAACTTATGAAGAAAAGAGAAGAAAGTAAAAATGTAAAACTTTCAAAAATAATTTTACTCCTATGTGTGATGTCACTTTTTAAAGTGGAAATTATTAGAGCGGGAACGTTTGATATTTCATTTGAACAAAGTCAAGACAAAATTGTAAGAGGTAAAGTTGTTAATGAAATTGGATCGCCTTTATCTGGTGTTAATGTTATTGTTAAAGGTACTTCTAGAGGTACTGTAACAAATAAAGACGGTGAATTTACCATTGATGTTCCAGAAAAAAAGAATGTATTGATATTTTCACTTATCAGCATGAAGGACCAAGAGATCGAAATTAATGGTAAAAGTGATATTACTGTAGTGATGTCCGATCAATTAGAAACTCTTAAGGAAGTGGTACTTATTGGTTATCAAAGTGTGCAAAAGAAAACGGTTACAGGTGCTATGACTACTGTAAAAGCTAAGGATATTGAGAATGTTCCTTATGCTTCTATTGATCAAATATTAGCAGGTAAAGTGGCGGGTCTTACGTCCTTAAGTACATCAGGGGAGCCTGGAGCTAGAACAGTTACTAATATTAGAGGATCAAATAGTGTAGGTCTGGGAGGCGTAAGTTACCCACTTTATGTAGTTGATGGTATAATTTATGATATTAATGATATGCCCAGTTCTTATGGAAATAATCCATTAGCATCTCTTAATCCCAACGAAATTGAATCTGTCGATGTTTTAAAAGATGCTTCCGCTTCGGCAATTTATGGTTCTAGAGGAGCGAATGGTGTTATTTTAATTAAAACAAAGTCGGGATCTAAAAATCAAAAACCTACTTTTAGAGTAAATGCATATGCGGGAATTGGTTTGAAACCTTCTTTACGAAAAGTGACTGTAGGAAGATTAGAACGTCAGCTAAAGTTAGATGCTATCAGTAAAAACTATAAAGATTTAGATCAAAATTTCAATATGGCTTTGACTGATAGTTTGAATGTGTCATTTAATAACAATACTGACTGGCAAGATCTTTTTATTCAAAATGCCAAAATTAGTAATGTTGATGCTAGTGTTAGTGGGGCCTTCGGAAAAAACCAATATAAGGTTTCTCTTGGGTATTATGATGAAACCGGTGTTATTATTGGCTACAGATTAAAAAGGTTTTCACCTACATTGTTTCTGTCCTTATACCTTAGTGATAAAATAAATTTCACTGTAAATGTTATGCCATCCTATATGGATACAGATCATGGATTTGGAAATGGAGAAACATTTCCGTTTGGTACTTGGGGATTTCCAAGTTCTTTTTGGAACCTTACAGATAAACAAAAAAAGGCATACCAAGGCCGGGCGGGAAATTTGGATGAGGACAAGAGAATGGGGCTTTTGTCAAATGCAAGGCTGAATATTAATTTGTCAAAAGACTTTCTATTTACGAGTTCGTTTTCATATAATTTCTCTGAAAATAGAAGAGACCAATTTCAAAGTACAGATATCTATGGTGGGGATAAAGATGCTGCAGTTAGTGAGAACTATATAACTGATGTAAAAGAACTTGAAAATTATTTAACGTATACAAAAAGCTTAAATGATCAACATCATTTTTCTGCTATATTAGGACATCAAGTATCTTCACAGGATAACAAAAGTTCCTATTTACGAGGTCAAGGCGTTTTGGGTAGTACTGTTTATAATATTTCTCCGGGAGCAGATTTAAGCGGTAATTCTTATATTGAAACAAAGACACGAATGGGGATATTTGGTCGTTTTAGTTATGATTTTAAAGAGAAGTACTTGTTCTCAAGTAGTTATAGAAGAGATGGGTCATCACGTTATAGTACAAGCAAGCGCTGGACCGATTTTTACTCTGTGGCAACTGGTTGGCTTATTTCCGAAGAGGCTTTCTTTGAACCTGTTAAAGAGGTTGTTAGTTTTCTTAAATTCAGAGGCAGTTATGGTGTAACTGGTAATGACCCTGCAAGTTATTATGCTCAATATAATATTTATACAGGAAATGCCAGTTACGATGGTTCATCTTTTGGGCAAAATAATCCTGCTCAGGCAACAACATATAATGGTGTGCCAACAGTATCTCAAAATTATGGTGACTTTGCAGGATCTAAAGATATAACTTGGGAAAAATACCCACAGGTTAATATTGGTATTGACCTTACTATGTTTAATAATAGAATACAAATTAATGCCGATTGGTATGCACGTGATTCTCAGGATATTTTCTACACTAATTTAGTAGCACCAGTAACATCTGGTTTTAATTTTTATAGCGGTAATACTGTAAATATTAGGAATACTGGGTACGAGTTTACACTTTCTACTGTAAACTTAGGAAGTAGCTCAAATTTTAAATGGAACACATCGTTTAATATTGCTTTCAACGATAATTATGTTACCAAATTGCCGGATGGTGGTAAAGATCTAACTGTTGGTGCTCCTTGGTTACAATATACCTTAACTGAAGGCATGCCATTATTTAATTACAGAGTATGGGATGTACAAGGGGTTTATGCATCAGATGCTGACGTGCCTACAGATCCTTTAACAGGTCAAAAAATGAAATTTTATGGAGAAACAATAAGAGTTGGAGATCCTAAATATGTTGATCAAAATGGGGATCATATAATTGACAACCTAGATAAAAAATATGCAGGTAGCCCTAACCCAAAAGCAACAGGAGGTATCTCTAATGATTTTCGTTATAAAAATTGGTCAATGTCAATATTTTGCAACTTTGTATATGGGCGCAAAATATGGAATGGTTATGTTTCAGACAGACTTAATGGATCAAAAACAACTAATCCTTGGTCAGACTGGGGTTCACGTGCAACCATTGGTACTATTCAAGATATAAATTATTATCAGGAGCCTGGCGATACTGATGCTGAATTTGGAACGTTGTTTAATAACAAAAGCAATGTAGATCGTTTCCATATCGCTAATTCTCAATTTATTGAAGACGGCAGTTTTTTTAGAATAAAGAATATAAGATTGGGTTATAATGTACCAGAAAATTTTGGTAAAAAATTAGGATTAAGCGCATTACAGTTTTATGGAATGGCAGATAATGTGGCATTGTTCACAAAATCAACTTTACCTGATCCAGAGGCTGTTGGAGCAGATGGATTTACTACAGGGAATAATTACCCATTGGCAATTAAGTTTACTGTTGGATTATCAGCTACTTTCTAAAAATCAAAAAAATCAAAAAATGAAAACAGATTATAAAAATAAATATATAACACAAGTACTAACCTTTTGTTTTGTCGTTGTATTCTTGAATTCCTGTTCTGACTATTTGGATGAAAAACCAATAAGTCAGCCCTCTAATGTTACTTTTTGGAGAAATGGTGATGATGCTAATTCTGCAGTTGCAGGAGGTTATTCACAATTAAGAAAAGCTTTGAACTCAGGATTATCGTACTATGCGCATGGAGATCTTGGCACCGATGTTTTTTCGACTGAAAGAGATCTTAGAAGTGAATTTACAGATATTATGAAATTTAAATTAGGAATATCTGTTCCTGTGACAGACACTTGGAAACCCATGTATAAAGTAAGGGATTTTTCTATATTTTATTCTGCGATAAAGCAAGCTGATTTGTGTCTTAAACACATTCCAGAAATTCCAAAAGATGAATTTACTGACTACGAAAGTCAGTATAATCAATATATAGGAGAAGCATATTTTATAAGAGCCTTTTCTTATTTTTATATGGCTCGTGTTTGGGGTAATGTGCCAATTGTTGATAGTTCCGATCCCGATGTCGTTGACATAAAAAATTATAAACGAGAAGATGTAGCTAAAGTACTGATTAAAGCCACCGAAGATTGCCAATTAGCTCTTAAACATCTTTCATGGAATTATAGTACTGATACTGATAAAGTTGTTAGAGCTAATGCTGGTGCTACTTGGGCTTTGCTTGCTCATATTCAAGCATGGTCTGGTAATTATGCTGCCTGTGAAATTGCTGCGGGTAATGTTATTGATAGTAATTTTTATAGCTATATAGATCGCAATAATTATATAGACATTTTTAGTGGTCAGTCTAGAGAATCTATATTTGAAATTGCTCAAAACTCAGAAAAAGAAGCTCAGGCAGGTGATGGTCAAAGTCTTACTAATTTTTTGCTTAGAGGGGAGTATTTGAAAACACGTTTGAATGAAAAAGAAACAATTTGGCAATTTGATCTTACGACACTAAAACAAACTTTCTTTGATGATGCTAATGATTTAAGAAGAACGAAAGGCTTTGCTGAATTTTCAAGTGACTGGCCTATTTTGCTTAAATATTCCAAAGTTATTTATACTAGTCCTACATCACCTTTAAGTGTTAATAATATAGTAATTTTTCGTTTAGCCGATATTGCTTTATTGCAGGCAGAAGCTCAAGCAGCCCAAGGTAAATATGGAGAAGCTAGAACAACATTAAATAGTATTCGTGTAATGGCTGGTTTGGAAGATTCCACTGCAGCAAATGACAAATTATTTGAGGCTATTATTCAAGAGCGTGGAAGAGAATTATTTATGGAAGGACATCGCTTTTATGATTTAGTGCGTTTAGCTCGTGAAAAGAAGGTGTATAAATTTGGGGATTCAAGTTCTAATAAAATAACAGCAAGTCAGTTCGAAAACGGAAAAAGCTATTGGCCAATACAACCAACATTGATAGAAACTAACATACTGTTTACTCAAACCGAATATTGGAAATCTGAGGTGCAATAATAATATCATTATAAATAAATATATAAAAACAGCAAGTATGAATTTATTTTTAAAAAACAGCATAATAGTTTTAATCATTTTTATGAGCATTACTGCTTGTACTAAGGATGACTACTTAACAGATAGTGGATTAGCAAAAGCTGAGACTGAATTAACGGCGTATGATTACTTAAAAGCACATAAGTATAAGATGTTTGACTCTCTTATAACATTAATAGATCATTACGATTTAAAAGAAACTATTAATTCCTCTGGGACTTTCTTTGCACCTAATGATTATAGTATAAGACGTTTTCTAAAGGTTAAAACAGATTCTCTGCGTGCAAATACTGATTCTGATGAGGCTATATATACATTTGATGATTTACTAAATGATCCAACTGTTACTTCTCATAGTATTCTGCAATATGTTTTTAAGGAAAAGATAGAATTGAATACAGTAACTACTTCTGGTCAGGAATATAAATCTTTGGCAGATACTTTGATTACAGTAAAAAAAATTAAAACCCTAGATAATGTTTATTATGAGCATAGTGATGCTCCAGTGTTTTTTCTTTACTACTGCAAGGAAGGTAAAGCAAATGAAGTATGCCAGACTACAGATATTTTAACTCAAAATGGCAAAGGCACAGTGCTTCATGTTTTAAATAATACACACGTTTTTAATCTTTTTTCAAAAGGGGTTGAAAATTAATATAAAAATAAAATAATTATGAAAAAAAATATAATTAGATCAACAATAGTAGTAGTAGCACTATTAATTGTTGGAGCCTGCGAAAAACCTGAAATAGGGCATTTAAGCGATAACATTTTTTACAATAATAGTGTCTATTATGTTGAAAGAGGGAAAACTACTTATTCATCTCCCATAGTAGCTAATGGTTCTTCATCTCCTCTAAATGTTGAGCTTCTTAAAGTAAAAGATTCAGTAGGAAATGATGTAACAGTAATTTTTAAAGAACCTCAGAAAATTAAAGTTTATGACCAACCTGTTACCTATTTAGATTCAACTATGGAACTGCTTAATTCTAGATTTAAAGATAGTGTTGTCCAGCCTTTTAAAATTAGTCCTATAGGCGGACGCATGGAGTTTACTCCAGCAACGACCTTTTTGCCAGGGGGTAGTTACACTATAGATTTAAAAGTAAACAATGTAAAAGGAGAGAAAATTATTGAAGATGCCGCTAAAATTGTATTGACAAATTCAACCGGAGTTCCTTATCGAATGGTATTCAAAAGAGTAAGAGATTATTCTGTGGGTTCTACTTTAAATAATACTGACGATGAAAATATAACAATAGATGTGAATTTTGTTCCTGGTACACAGGAGGAGACAAAGTGTATTTATAAATTTATGGATAAAAACGGTGTTGTTTTTAATCCAAAAGCAGGCGAAATTACAAGATGGCTACCAACTTGGCCATGTATAGATAATTGGGATCCTTATTTTACACCTAAGTTAACGGAAACATTAATAGAACATCAAATGCCAGGTTTAATTGGGTTTACATTTCCTTATTTTAATAGTTTAGTTGTAGAAGGACAGTCTTGGGATCAAGGAGGTGATGCTCTTTCTTATTTCAAAATTCCAAAAGGATATCTTAATGAATATGATGTAAATATACAGGTAGCTTTTGCTTTTCGTTTTTATGCACAAGGAACCTATGATATAACAGTGCATTTAAATAAATTAACTAGAAAATAATTTAAATACAATTAAGATGAACAAATTAATTTTATATACCTATATATTACTTGGATGCTTATTTGTATCGTGTAACGACTCGATAGACGAAAGCGTAAATGAAAGAACTAGTTTTAATGCCGATTTGTATTTTGAAACTTATGGATTCCAAACGGCAAAAACGACGACTTTAGTTAATGAATTTAGATATATTCTGAAAATAAAAAATAAAGATTCGGAAGCTCTACACGTAACTTTAAAAATTGACGAACAGGTTTTAAATGAGTACAATAGTTTTCATAAAACAGATTATAAAATGCTGCCTGCAGCTTATTATAATCTAACGGAATCACTAGATCTTAATGCAGTAGAAACTAGTGTACCTATTGTTTTGAATATTAAAAAAATTGTAGATGAGTTGGGTTTAGAAGCTTCTTTAAATTATGTTATTCCTATAAAACTAAAATCAAACAATGTGGAGACTGTCAATAGCGATGTTGGTAGTCAGGCTTTAGTACATGTAGCTATATCAATGCCTACAATTGTTTTTGATGAAAATGTATTAAATCTTGCCATTGACGATACGGTAGCTAAACCAGTCGTACAAATTTCTGCTAAATATGATTTTGATAATTTGGATGTTTCTAAAGTAACTATTCAAGCTAATATGGATAAAGTAGCAACTTATAATGCTGCTAATAATACAAATTATTTGAATTTGCCTCTAGGTAGTTATAGCTATCAATCGATAGTAGTTGACGAAAGCAAGCATCAATTAACAATAAATTATCTAATTAATCCAAAACTAATAGATATAGATCCTGCTGGTTCTTATATGCTACCTATAGATTTCTCTTCGAGTGAATATGATTTTGCGCCGGATTCAATAATTTATTTAGACATTAAATTTAATCCTACAAAACCAGTATATGAAGGAGTCTTTGATTTAGTAACAAATCAACCTCCCACTAATGATTATTCAGCTTATCCTGTTGATATAGATTTAGCTAATGCTGCCACTCTTTTAAAAACTACCGAAGCTGAACTGAGAGATAATATTACTCTTTGGGGGATAAAGACAGATGGAATTAATTTCGTAAAAGAGTATACCGCCGATGCTCCTGGTTTTTGGTTTAATAAAGATAAAAATCCAGATTTTTATAGTGATAAAGGTTTGCTCTACGTAAATTATAGTATTGATGAAGGTAAATTTTATGTAGGTCAATTTCCAGAAGCAGCAACATCTGGTGGCAACTATACAGTATCATTAGTGTTAGTATATAATGGATTGATGGTGAAATATAATATTACGTTAAACACAAATTAATTTTTCATTAATAATTTAAAAAATAGGGGTAATCAATTTCAGTATTGGTTATTCCTATTTAATTTTTTAAGTACATGACAAAACTATATTTCACTGAAATTTAGTAAAATAAAACTAACAAATACGAGTCTGAAATAGCATCAAGCTAATCAAAAATAAATATTTTGAATGGTACTTACCTGATCCTTCAATTCAAGTTTGTGGGTAAGTTTTTAATAAAGTAATTATGCAAAGAAAATTGGAGTTTAAAATAGGATTATTTGCAAGTATATTGGTGTTTCAATTGCTATTATCTTGTAATAGCAATAAAGAAGTAGTGGCTCATCATACAGTGAGAATGGATTATTCCGTTTCGATGGAAGAACCGGAGTCACATTATCTGGATATCAGTTTAGCATGTGAGGGGGTAACTACTAGTCAAACCAATTTTATACTTCCGGTGTGGTCTCCAGGGTATTATTTGATTTTAGATAATCCAAAGCATATTTTAGATTTTGATGTAATTGATGCCGAAGGGCATAAATTGGCTTGGCATAAAAAATCTAAAAATTGTTGGGTAGTCGAAAATGGAAATCAGAAGAAGTTTACGATTAGCTATCGTTTTTTTGCTAATCGAAAATCGGTTGCCGAGTCCCATATCGACAGTGAAAAAGCATTTATCATGCCTAACAATCTCTTTATGCATATCGAAAACCAGATAAATAATCCCGTGCAAGTCACTTTTGACCCTTATAAAAAATGGAATAAAATTTCAACGGGATTGCAAAGAATAAAAGAAGGGGCTAATACTTTTTGGGCCAATAATTTTGACATATTGTATGATAGTCCGGTATATATTGGCAATCAACTGACGATTGATTTTCAACATGAAGGCAAATCATATGGTTTAGCCATCGCTACTCCACAGGGTTTACAGGAAGCGAAGTTTGTGGCTGACTTAAAAAAAATTATTGGCACAACAACTTCTATAATGCAAAATGTCCCATATGATTATTATAGTTTCATAATGATGGAAGCCGGCGGTGGAGGTTTAGAACATTGGAACTCTCAAGCGGTTTTTACCAATGGGTCATTTGATTTTAAATCAAAAGAAGATTATACTGATTTTTTAAGTTTTATTACCCATGAATATTTCCATTTATACAATGTTAAAGCAATAAGACCAATTGCATTAGGACCTTTTGATTATAGCAAAGAAAATTATACAGATATGCTTTGGGTTTCCGAAGGATTGACTGTCTATTATGAATATATAATAATGATGAAAGCTGGTTTACTGGATGGGCAGGGAGCTTTGAATTATTTGACTGAGTCAATAAAAGGTTATGAAAACAGTGAGGGGCATAAGCACATGTCTCTTTCGCAGTCAAGTTTTGATATTTGGTTAAATTTTTTCAATAATGACAGCAATGCAAAACAAACAACGATTTCCTATTATGAGAAAGGACCCGTTATTGGTTTTCTTTTAGATTTGGAAATCAGAAATGCTACTATGAATCAAAAATCTCTGGATGATGTAATGCGATTTTTGTACAATCAATATTATTTTAAAGAAAATAGGGGATTTACGAATTCCGAATTTTGGTCAGCTTGCGAAAAAATTTCTGGGAAACCGATGGATGAAATCAAAGAATATGTTTATACGGTAAAAGAAATTGATTACCGGAGATATTTAGACATCGCAGCACTTCAAATTGATTTAAATCCTATTAATTCGGATATAGAAAAGGATAAACTGATTAAAAGAAATTATAAACTATCCGAAAAACAAAAAGGTAATAAATTGCAATTAGAGATTAGAAAGTCCATTTTTAATTTTTAAAAAAAAGGGGTCAGAATTTTGAGCGGTAGATGGAAGGCGAAACCCCTTTTAGCTCTTTGAATTTTCTGTTGAAATTTGCAATATCCTGAAAGCCACAAAGTTCCGAAATTGTAGATATCGATAAGTCCTTTTTAGTATGCAAAATTTTACAAGCATTTTCTATTCTTATTTCAATTAAAAACTGAAAAAAAGTTTTGTTGGTGCGCTTTTTAAAATAGCGACAAAATGCATTTTTACTCATATTAGCTTTCTCAGCAACCTCTTCTAAAGTAATATTCTGGTGGTAAAACTCGATTGCATATTCAAAAACGGCACTCATTCGTCTTCCTTCGTCATCAGTATATTTCTTTTTATAAACAAAAGAGGAAAGTGGTGTTTTTTTAGAAGATATAATGATATTTATAATTTTTAAGAAAGAGGCAATTCGTTGTATTTTATTTTGTTTCTTTAGTTTATTAAAATGGTGAGTAATCTTTTTATGGTTGGATAAAACTTTCATACCGTACTCTGATTCTTTAAAAAAATCATCAACACTACTCATGTCGTTGAGACTAAAAAAATCTTTTCCAAAAGAAGTTTTTGTAAAAAATAATGTCAACATTATTGATTCGGGACTAGCTTTCACATTGCTTCTAAAAACATGAGGTACGTTTTCGCCAATCACTAAAATATCTTCTTCTTTGTAATCGTTTATCGAGTCTCCAACTATCAATGTTCCAGAGCCTTTTAAAATATAACTGATCTGAATTTCTTCATGTTGATGCAGCTGATCATAAAAGACACTTTCAATATCTTCCTGATATATAAGTGCTTCTCTTTCTGTTTTTGGTATTTTAAAAGGTAAGATTTTCAATGGGATATTTTTTGGTTATGTAAATATTATCAAAAAAATCAGATTATGCAATATATTTGGTAATATAGTATTGATAATGGCTAATAATGACAAAGACACCCCCTTGTATAAGTTTTATTTTTGTTAAAAAATAATAAATATGATGAAGATAAACTGGGAAGGCGTTATGCCGGCGGTAACTACAAAATTTACCAAAGAAGGTCAACTGGATCTAGAAATGTTCGAGAAAAATATTAAAGCACAAATTGAGGCTGGTGTTAATGGAATTATACTTGGGGGAACTCTTGGTGAGGCTAGTACATTAACTAAAGCTGAAAAAGAAGTTTTAATTAATACTACCTTAAAAATAGTTGAAGGAAAAATTCCGGTTATTGTAAATATTGCTGAACAAACTACCAGCGAGGCAATTACTCTGGCAAAACGCGCCGAGGAATTAGGTGTAAATGGTTTAATGTTATTACCTCCAATGAGGTATAAAGCTACTGATCACGAAACCGTTGTCTATTTTAAAGAAATTGCAAAAAGTACTTCATTGCCTATTATGATTTATAATAATCCTGTCGATTATAAAATTGAGGTAACACTTGACATGTTTGAAGAACTTTTAAAATTAGAGAATATTCAGGCTGTAAAAGAATCGACCAGAGATATTAGTAATGTAACGAGAATAAAAAATCGTTTTGGTAATCGATTAAAAGTACTTTGCGGTGTCGATACACTGGCGTTAGAAAGTTTAGTGGCTGGTGCCGATGGTTGGGTTGCAGGTTTAGTAGTGGCGTATCCAGAAGAAACGGTTGCTATTTATAAACTGGTAAAAGCAGAAAAAATCCAAGAAGCTTTAAGTATTTACAGATGGTTTATGCCTTTGTTGGAATTGGATATTTCTCCGCAATTGGTGCAAAATATTAAATTGGCAGAAGTCGCTACAGGACTTGGAACAGAAAACGTAAGAGCTCCTAGGCTTCCTTTGCAAGGGACCGAAAGGGAGCGTGTTTTGGCAATCATTGATTTTGCAATGAAAAACAGACCGGTTTTACCAGCCTATAAAAGCCTATAACTTAATAACAAAAGAAAGGTATGACTACAGGGAAAAATTATATTGGAGACGTGCTTTCCGCAAAAGGTAAAACGACATACAAAACAGTAAATCCAGAACAAAATTCGGAGAATGAAACTATTTTTTATGAAGCTACCGAAGGTGAGATTGCTCAGGCTGTAGTATTAGCTGATCAGGCTTTTAAAACATACGGAACGATTGAGGATGCAAAAAAAGCCGATTTTCTGGATGCAATTGCAGAGGAAATAGAAGCTCTGGGCGAAAATTTAGTAGTCACCTATGTTCAGGAATCTGGTCTTCCTACTGGTAGAGCCAATGGAGAACGTTCCAGAACAACAGGACAATTAAGAGCATTTTCAACCATGCTGAGAGAAGGCTCTTGGGTAGAAGCGATCATTAATAAAACAGAAGGAAAGCCAGATATCCGAAGAATGCAGATCCCAATTGGACCCGTAGTGGTTTTTGGAGCCAGTAATTTTCCGCTTGCCTTTTCTACCGCTGGTGGAGATACGGCAAGTGCATTGGCTGCTGGTTGCCCTGTAGTGGTAAAATCGCATCCTCTTCATGCGGGGACAGGAGAATTGGTTGCTTCGGCTATTATAAAAGCAGCCAAAAGAACCGGAATGCCAAACGGAGTTTTTTCTAATATTAACAGTAGTGGTATAGCAGTTGGAACGGCCTTGGTTGAGCATCCGTTAGTTAAAGCAGTTGGTTTTACAGGAAGTATTAAAGGAGGTACTGCACTTTGTAAAATTGCGGCCAACAGATCCATTCCAATTCCTGTTTATGCTGAGATGGGAAGTATTAATCCAGTAGTAGTATTACCATCTGCCTTAAAAGCAGATTGTGAAGATTGGGCCAAAAAATATGCCGCGTCAATTGTTGCGGGGACAGGTCAGTTTTGTACAAATCCTGGACTTATTTTAGGAATAAATAGCACCGAACTCGATAATTTTATTACTATTTTAGCTTTAGAGATCGATAGGTTAGAGCCAACTTGCATGTTGCACCCTACTATTAAACTTCAATATGAAAATCTTAAATCCGAAGTTCTTGGACAAAAGGGATATACGCAACAAACAAGTTTAGATAAAGAAGTGAAACCAAATTATGGATTGCAAAATGTAATATCAGTGGATGGTACTACATTCGTAGAAAATAAAACATTTCATAAAGAAGTTTTCGGACCTTTCTCGGTTGTCGTTAAATGTGATGATATTCAGCAACTCAATACAATTCTTCAAAATTTAGAAGGACAGTTAACGGGTACAGTTTTAAATTCAGAATTAAATGAACTCGAACAATACAAAGAAGTAATCGAAAATCTTAAAAATAAAGTAGGACGATTAGTTTATAATAATGTTCCCACTGGAGTTGAGGTTTGTTCTGGAATGACACACGGAGGACCTTTTCCGGCAAGTTCTGATAGTAAGTTTACTTCAGTAGGGTTAACAGCAGTAAAAAGATGGGTTCGCCCGGTAACTTTTCAGGATTGGCCAGATAAATTGCTACCAAATGCGTTACAGGATAAAAACCCTTTAGAGATTAATAGAACTGTAAATGATATAATAACAAAGAACCCAATATAATTTATGCCAAGAAAAACATTTTTTTGTGTGGATGCACATACTTGCGGAAATCCAGTGAGAGTAGTAGCCGGTGGGGGTCCTAATCTGGTTGGAAACAACATGAGCGAAAAGCGACAACACTTTTTAAAAGAATTTGATTGGATTCGTAAAGGACTAATGTTCGAACCACGAGGTCATGACATGATGAGTGGTAGTATTCTTTATCCGCCGACTAATCCGGAAAATGATTTTGGGATCTTATTTATCGAAACTTCAGGATGTTTGCCTATGTGTGGCCATGGAACGATTGGAACCATTACTATTGCTATCGAAGAAGGATTGGTTATTCCTAAAATTCCTGGAAAAATTAAAATGGAAGCGCCTGCAGGTTTGGTTCAGATTGAGTACCAGCAAACAGGTAAAAAAGTTGACTGGGTACGTTTGACAAATGTGAAATCGTATCTGGCTGCAGAAGACCTTACTGTTGATTGTCCAGAATTAGGTGAAATCATTTTTGATGTAGCATACGGAGGAAATTATTATGCAATTGTAGATCCACAAAAGAATTTTTCAGGCATTCAGGACTTTACGGCAGGTAAAATTGTACAATACAGTCAGGAAGTTCGCAAACGAATCAATGAAAAATATCCAAATCTTTTTATTCATCCTGAAAATGATACGATTCGTGATGTAAGTCATATGCTTTGGACCGGAGATCCTATCGACCCTACTTCTTCGGGGAGAAATGCTGTTTTTTATGGTGATAAAGCTATAGACCGTTCTCCATGCGGAACAGGAACTTCGGCTAGATTAGCGCAGCTTTATGCTAAAGGAAAACTAAAAAAAGGGGAAGATTATATTCACGAAAGTTTTATCGGCAGTAAGTTTATCGGCAGAGTTGAAGAAGAAACTTCTATTGGAAATATTAAAGCTATTATACCAAGTATTCAAGGCTGGGCAAAAGTATATGGTTACAATAACATCATCATTGATGAAGACGATGATCCATATGCATTCGGTTTTCAAGTGATTTAAAAAAATGATAATAGAAAGAAATTCATTGGTTTGTAGAATACGCTCTTGCCAATGAATTTTTTAAATTTAGAACATATGAAAAAAGTTAGTATAATTGGTGGAGGAATAATCGGATTATGTTCAGCATATTATTTAGCCAAAGAAGGTTATGAAGTAATTGTTTTTGATAAATCAGATATGAATGACGGCTGTTCTTATGGCAATGCGGGAATGATTGTACCATCTCACATTATTCCCTTGGCACAACCGGGTATGATAGCCCAGGGAATAAAATGGATGTTTGACAGCCACAGTCCATTTTATGTAAAACCCAGATTAAGTATGGATTTAATAAAATGGGGATTACAATTTTATAAGCATGCTACTATACAACACGTAGAAAAAGCAATGCCGGCACTTTGTGATTTATCTCTTTTGAGTAAAGAGCTGTATCAGGATTTTGCGAAAGAAAACAATTCTTTTTTTTATGAAGAAAAAGGCCTTTTAATGCTTTACAAAACAGATAAAATGGCCGAAGAAATTCATCATGAAGGAAAACTGGCGCAAGAATTAGGATTGGAAGTCGATTTTCTTTCTAAAAAAGAAATTCCAAAATTAGAAACAGGTACAAGTACAAATGTGATAGGTGGAGTGCATTATAAAAGTGATGCTCATGTTTATCCTCAAAAATTTATGCAGTTTATAAAAGGAGAACTAAGCAGATTAAATGTAACAATTCATCACCATACATTGGTAAAAGATTTTGTTCTGAAAAATAATGTTATTTCTGAAATCATTACTGATAAAGGTATTTTTGCAACTGATGAGGTTGTTTTAGCATCAGGATCCTGGAGTCCGGATATAGCCAAAAAATTAAATATCAATATTTCTATTTTACCTGGAAAAGGTTATAGTTTTACGTTAAACGACCAAAGTCATAAACCTTCGATTCCAACTATTTTATGTGAAGGTAAAGTAGCTGTAACACCCATGAATAATGACATCCGTTTTGGTGGTACAATGGAAATTACTCATACAAATGATACTAAAATTAATCAGAACAGAATTCAGGGAATTGTAAATTCAATCAATGACTTTTATCCGGACCTAAAAATTAGTAGGCCAAAAGAGGAAGAAACCTGGTTTGGATTTAGACCGTGTACACCTTCGGGAATGCCAATAATTGCTAGAGATAAAAAGATTAAAAATCTGATCTTAGTTACAGGACATGCTATGATGGGATTAAGTCTGGCTCCGGGGACCGGGAAAATAGTTTCTGAGATTATCTCGGGAAAGCCAACTTCTGTTAATACAGAAATGTTTCAATTATAAGTCGATGAAATCTAAATAGATGCCTTTCATTGATTTGGTGAAATAGAGTTTTTCAACAGGAATAGAAAACAACCTCTCCAGTCGTACTCCAATGGGGTGATGTCCAGTACTGGAGGTAATGTAATAGCTTTTACTAAAACAAGAACTTTTTTATTTATTGTGAATTGATTAGGTTGAAAAGTTTGGGGGAAATATAACAGTATGTTTTTTCTTGACAAAAGTGTTTTGTGCAGTAAAATAAATAAATTTTATAAATAGATAATAGCATGAAAAAGTATCTTTTGATTTTTTTGCTTTTTGCCCATACTCTTTTTGCGCAGAGTTTCATTGATATAAATAGTCTCAATTGGTTGCCCAATTCGCATTCTTTTTGGGTAAATGAGCAGGATAATATTTTGGTTTATGATATGGAAGCACTCAATGAAAAGAAAGTTGTTTTAAGTAGAGAACAGCTCAAAACATCAGGATTTGTAGGAACTGTCGAAAAATTAATTTGGAATTCTACCCAAAATAAAGTTTTGATTTATACCAATTCAAAAAAAGTATGGCGTGCCAATACCAAAGGGGATTATTGGTTTTTTGATCTTACTACTGGAAAAGGGAAGCAAATAGGAAAGGGATTGGACGCTTCTTCGCTAATGTTTGCCAAGTTTTCGAATGACAACAAAAATGTGGCTTATGTTTTTAATCATAATATTTATCTGGAAAATTTAGAATCGGGGAGCATTAGTCCATTAACAAAAGATGGTACAGCCAAAATAATAAACGGGACTTTTGACTGGGTTTATGAGGAAGAGTTAAATGCGCGTGACGGTTTCAGATGGAGTCCTGATGGCAAAAGTATTGCATTTTGGCGAGTGGATGCAACGGACACGAAGTATCATTTGATGATTAACAATACCGATTCGCTATATCCCTTTACTGTGCCTGTGGAATATCCCAAGGCGGGTGAAAAACCATCTTCGGTAAAATTAGGGGTTATTAGTATTATTACTAAACAGATCAATTGGATTAAAATTCTTGGTGAAGCCAACAATAATTACCTCCCAAGAATGGAATGGTTAACCAATAGCGAATTAATGGCAGTGCAACTCAACAGGAACCAAAACCAAGTTAATCTTTATAAATGTGAAACAACTACGGGCAAAGCAACTAAGATTTATCAAGAAAATTCCAGTACCTGGATTGATGTTTTTGATAGTTCTTCGGGTGAATATGATGTTTTTCCATGCAAATTCGTAGACAATGGTAAAGCATTTCTTTGGAGCTCGGATGCCGATGGCTGGATGCATATCTATAAAATTGCGATCGACGGAAAGACAAAGGAGTTGATTACGAAAGAAAATTTTGACGCTTATTTTTTAGCGTATAATGAAGCTTCAAAAAATATCTATTTTTCAGCCAGTCCTACTGATGCCACGCAAAGGTATTTGTATGAAACGAGTCTGGATACCAAAATAACAAAACGGAATACCCCAGCCCAATTTGAAGGAACAAACAGCTACCGATTTTCGACAGATGGGACTTTTGCCAAACATACTAATTCCAATATCAATCGCAATCCAAATTCCCGTTTGATTTCTTTGTCAAATCACGAGAGGATTTTTCCTAAAGAGGAGGATTTGTTTTCAATTCCAAAAAGAGATTATACGTTAGAAAAATTCAAGATAAAAACAATTGATACTGTAGATTTAGACGGTATAATAGCCAAGCCACTTGACTTTGATCCGAACAAAAAATATCCATTATTTTTTTACGTTTATGGGGAACCAATGTCTTCGGTAGCTAATGATGTTCCTTATTTTAATTCTTTCATTGCAGCTTTAATACCGAAAGGATATATAGGGATTGCCTTGGATAATCGTGGTACGCCTGTGATGAAAGGTAGAGAATGGCGTAAATCCATTTATAAAAATATCGGAATAATTAATACACATGACCAAGCCATGGCTGCTAAAGAAATATTGAAGTGGAAATTCATAGACTCCGATCGGGTAGCGGTACACGGTTGGAGCGGTGGAGGAGCAGTCACATTAAATCTAATGTTTCAGTATCCGGATATTTATAAAACAGGAATAGCGATAGCTGCAGTAACCGATCAGCATTTTTACGATAATATTTATACAGAACGTTATATGGGCTTACCTACAGAAAATGAAGCCGCTTATGTACAAGCTTCGCCTATTACACATGCCAAAAATCTAAAAGGTCATCTTTTGTATATTCACGGAACGGGGGATGATAACGTCCATTATAAAAATGCGGAAGTTCTTATAGATGAGCTGATAAAACATAATAAAATGTTTGACTTGATGATTTATCCCAACCGAACCCACAGTATCAATGAGGGTGATGGAACGAGCCAACATTTAGCAAATATCTTTATGAAATTCATACAAGAACATAGTCCTCCGGGGGCTAAATAATTTTGAATTTAGAGCGATTAATTCTAAAGAGCGCTTTTTTTATTTTAGAGATAGTTCCGTTGCTATTATTTTTTTTGAATTAAATAAACCAAAACAACCACAATGGAAGATAATAACAAAGAAGAATTTAAAAAAGAACTGGGGCTTCTCGACGGAACTATGCTAGTTGTAGGTTCAATGATCGGTTCGGGGATATTTATTGTAAGCGCAGATATTGCTCGTCAAGTTGGATCAGCAGGCTGGCTTATACTAATATGGCTTATTTCGGGAATAATTACTATGATTGCTGCTGTGAGTTACGGCGAGCTGAGTGCCATGTTTCCTAAAGCTGGTGGTCAATATGTGTATCTTAAAGAAGCTTATAATAAACTTATTGCTTTTTTGTACGGCTGGAGTTTTTTTGCAGTTATTCAAACTGGGACTATTGCTGCCGTTGGTGTAGCGTTCTCAAAATTTACAGCGTATTTAATTCCAGCTGTGAGCGATGAGAATATTATTTATGAAATCGGGAGTTTCAAACTTAATGTGGCACAAATTGTTTCGATCGTTACCATAATTTTTCTAACGTATTTAAATACCAGAGGTGTCAAAAGCAGCAAAATCTTGCAAACCATTCTTACTATTATTAAAATAGTGTCCATTATCGGACTAATCATTTTTGGATTTATTCTTGCAGCTAAAGCTGCTATTTGGAATGCAAATTGGGTAGATACCTGGAGCCCAAAAACGTTAGACACAGACAGCGGTTCTTGGCTCCCAATTGGAGGGACAGCTTTGATTTCTGGAATTTCGGCTGCAATGGTGGGGACTTTATTTTCCAGTGATTCTTGGACTGGAGTAACTTTTATTGCGGGCGAAATAAAAAATCCAAAAAGAAATGTTGGGTTGAGTATGTTTCTGGGTACATTGATTGTTACTGTTATTTACGTACTGGCTAATATCATGTATGTTGCAGTGGTACCGTTCAATGAAATTGCAACGGCAAAATCCGATAGAGTGGCAGTAGTTGCCTCGCAGTATATTTTTGGCGACATAGGCACCTTAATTATTGCACTTATGATTATGATTTCGACATTTGCGTGTAATAACGGATTGATTATGGCCGGTGCAAGAGTATATTATACGATGGCAAAAGATGGTTTGTTCTTTAAAAAAGCTGCCAGACTTAATAATGCAAGTGTTCCTGCTTGGGCACTTTGGGCGCAATGTCTTTGGGCTTCAGTCTTATGTCTAACTGGGAAATATGGAGATTTACTGGATTTTGTTATCATCATTGTACTTATTTTTTATATCCTTACGATCTATGGTATTTTTATTCTTCGTAAAAAAAGGCCTGAGGTAGAGCGACCATACAAAGCTTTTGGTTATCCTTATTTGCCATTGTTGTATATGATAATCGCTTCGGCTATTTGTGTATCATTATTATTTACCAAATTTTCTACTTGTGGTTGGGGTGTTTTTATAATGCTAATAGGGATCCCAATTTATTATTTGATAAAAGAAAAACAATAATCTTTATTTAATTTGGTCTCTAGTTCTGAGTTGTTTTAATAGGATCTTAAAAGTGGAATAAAATTTAAGAAAATAGCAGTTGTATATTGGTAGATTCTATATCTATTCTCATTCTGAATGCTATGAAACAGAGTATAACTACTTACTATTGAGGGACGAATAAAGAGCTCAGCACTATCTTTAGTATCCAAAAATGAGATGATTGTATTAATTTATTGGTATTTAATGACGGAATTTTTCTTGCAATTACTCTTAATGGGTAATATAATATTAGTTTTAGATAATATCGGCCAATAAGCATTAGTAAATTATATATATTTTTATTAATATTTTAATTATGGGGACAACTAGTAAAAAAATAAGTGTAATTTTAACACTTTCATACTGTTTAATGGGCTATGCCCAAGGCACTTTAGAAAATTATAGAAAGGCAAATGCCATAGATTCATTATTCAAGAATAAGGTGATTAATTCTCCTAAAGAATTTCATTGGATAGGAAATGACTATTTATGGTACATCAACAATCGCAAGAAAGGGAAAGAATACCTTTTGGTAGATTCCAAGCAGCAAAAGCAATCATTGGCTTTTGATCATAATCGATTGGCATTATCTCTTTCGAAAATTTTAGGAAAAGAAATACTTTCAAATGAACTGCCTATAGACAATTTGGAATTTGATAAAGAGGGATCTGTATTAATATTTACAACTGATACCCTTAAAATTTCTTGTGATTTGCGGACTTATCAATTGAGCGAGATAAAGGGCGGTTATAAAAAAACGATAAAGAAGGAGGACTATTGGGGAGGAAATTTTGATGAACTGGGAAATAAATCAGTTGGTTCTCCAGATTCTTTACATATAGCATTTATAAAGAACTATAATCTTTATATAAAAAATTCAAAAACGAAGGAAGAAATTCAGTTGAGTTATGATGGATCCAAAGGATTTTATTATTCGTCCTATATGCAATGGTCTCCGGACAGTCATAAAATTATGGCTTATAAGGTTAAACCAGGAGAGGAACATAAAATATATTTTGTAGAATCTAGCCCAAAGGATCAGTTTCAACCCAAACTACAAACCCGTGATTATTTAAAACCAGGAGATCAATTGCCGTTCAAAAGTCCGCAATTATTTACTATAGCTTCAAAAAAGCAAATTCCTGTTGCGGCTGATTTATTTCAGGAACAATATGATGTTTCAGAAATAAAATGGAAAGATGACAGCAGTGCTTTTACTTTTGAATACAATCAACGAGGACATCAGTTATATAGAGTTTTAGAGGTAAATGCTACTAGTGGAAAAGTAAAGGTTTTGATAGAGGAAAGCAGCCCGACATTTGTTGAATACAGTGGAAAAAGATACCGATATGATGCCAAAAAAAGTAAGGAAATTATCTGGGCTTCGGAGCGTGATGGATGGAATCATTTGTATTTATACGATGCTATTACTGGAAAAGTAAAAAATCAGATTACAAAAGGAAACTGGCCTATAAGAGAAGTAATCAAGGTTGATGAAGAAAAAAAGCAAATTTATTTTACGGCCAGTGGATTAGATTCTGATCAGGATCCTTATTTGTTGCAGTATTGCAGCGTAGATTTTAATGGAAAGAATTTTAAACGATTTACTACAGAAAATGGAAATCATAAAGTGACTTTTTCACCCGATTATAAATATTATGTAGATCAATATTCTAGAGTTGACATGCCACCTATAACGGTTTTAAAAAGTGTAGCTACTCAAAAAACAATTGTCCCATTACAACAGGCAGATATTTCTGAATTGCAGCAAACAGGATGGATTGCCCCAGAAGTTTTTACAGCCAAAGGGAGAGACGGAAAAACAGATATCTGGGGTGTTATCGTTCGTCCCACGGCCTTTGATCCAAATCGCAGCTACCCAATCATAGAATATATTTATGCAGGACCACAAGATTCGTTTGTCCCTAAAAATTTTCAACCATACTACTGGGCAATGTCATCTTTGGCAGAATTAGGATTTATAGTAGTGCAAATTGATGGTATGGGGACTTCAAATCGCTCCAAAGCTTTTCAGGATGTATGCTGGAAAAATTTAAAAGACGGTGGTTTTCCGGATAGAAAACTTTGGATGAAAGCCGCTGCTGCTAAATATAAGTATATGAATATTGATAAAGTAGGCATTCACGGCACATCCGCAGGGGGACAAAATGCCGGAGCAGCATTGGTTTTCAATTCTGATTTTTATGATGTTGCAGTTGCTTCTTGTGGTTGTCATGACAATCGTATGGATAAAATGTGGTGGAATGAACAATGGATGGGATACCCGATTGGATTAGAATATGAGGCTTGTTCAAATGTTGCTAATGCAGCACAAATGAAAGGGAATCTAATGTTAATCGTAGGGGAATTAGATGACAATGTGGATCCGGCTTCTACCATGCAATTTGCAAATGCCCTGATAAAAGCCAATAAAAATTTCGAATTAGTAACGGTTCCCGGAATGGGACATTCTGCCGGAGGAGATTTTGGGGAGCGTAAACGCAGAGATTATTTTGTGCAGCATTTATTAGGAGTTATACCGCCAACTTGGGATGAAATTTATAATTAGAAAAACTCCTAAAAAGAATAGGAAAATAGAGGTTTTGTAAATCGTAGAAAAAGAATTTAATAATGAAAAAATATCAATTATTTATTTGTGTAATGCTAAGTTTTTGGGCATTGTGTACAACCACCGTGTGTGCTCAAAACGGCGATCAGATTTTAGACGGAATTGGCGAAACAGGATTAATTGCCCGCTATGTTTTTGATGGTGATGCAAAAGATTGGTCACGAAATAATTTACACGGTAAGATTCAGGATGTGAAAGCCAGGTTCGTAAATGACGAACAGTTTGGTACAGTACTTTCTTTACCAGCAGATAGTAAAGCTTTTGTTTCAATTCCTGGCGAAGGATTGATAGGAGAAGAATCACTTAGTATAACCGGATGGATTTATTTGCGATCTGCACAAAGAGGCCAGCGATTTTTTGATTTTGGAAAAAACAGCAAGTCACATTTATTTTTTGCACCAGTAGGAACAGAGAACGAAGAAGGGATTCAGACTGAAATTACTATTGAAGCAGGACGTAAATATAAAACACGTTCATCTGCTTTGGAAGCAGGCAAATGGAATCATGTAGCGGTTGTTATTAATATCCCTTCCAAATCCATAAGCACTTACGTAAATGGTTTACTCGTAAGCGAAACTAAAAATGTAGAATTGGAGTTAGCACAATTATTCGATACTAATTCAGGAGAAAAGAACATGCTTTATATAGGAAAATCACTGATAGCTGAAAATCCTTATCTAAACGCGAAATTGCACGATTTCCGAATCTATCGAATCCCTTTAAGCGATAAACAAATTGCCAGAATTTATAATAATTCTTTGAAAGGGGATCAGGAGGAAGAGGAAGCAGAAGAGCAGGCAGCAGATCTTCCATTGTTTCCTAAAACAAATCCTCAACTTTATAATGAATACTTGACGAGTGTGTCAGATGTTAAAGTAGAGACAGTAGTGGGATCTCTTCCACGATTACCGAGTTATGTAAAAGGCGTTTACCGCAATGGTATAGAAGGACCTGAGGTGCGCGTGATTTGGCCTTCGCCGAAAGATAATAGTCAAGTGCTTAAAAGTGGACAGTATATAGTAACCGGAAGTGTTTCGGGAACAGATTTAAAGCCAAATGCTACAGTGATTGTTAAAGGTGCTAAAGAAACTGCTTCACCAATACGTAAATTGGAAGTTTTCAAACTGGATCAAGTTTCACTGAATGCTGATCTTGACGGAAACCACACAAAATTTATTGAAAATCGCGATAAGTTCCTAACAACGCTTTCCACGACAGATCCTGATTCTTTCCTTTATATGTTCCGTAATGCCTTTGGTCAAGAACAACCAAAAGAAGCAGAACCACTTGGTGTATGGGATACGCAGGAAACAAAATTACGCGGTCATGCTACAGGACATTACCTAACAGCAATTGCTCAGGCATATGCGAGTACGGGTTATGATAAATCCCTTCAAGCTAATTTTTCTGATAAAATGGACTATATGGTCAACACGCTGTATCAATTATCGCAGCTGTCGGGAAAGCCAAAAGAAATTGGAGGAAAGTTTGTGTCAGATCCAACGGTCGTGCCGGCTGGACCTGGCAAATCAGGCTATGATTCAGATTTGAGTGAAGAAGGTATTCGTACTGATTATTGGAATTGGGGAAAAGGATTTATTAGTGCCTATCCGCCAGATCAATTTATTATGTTAGAAAAAGGAGCGACTTATGGGGGGCAGAAGACTCAAATTTGGGCACCCTATTATACTTTGCATAAAATTCTTGCTGGTTTGATGGATGTTTACGAAGTCAGTGGCAATAAAAAAGCTCTTGAGACTGCAAAAGGTATGGGCGACTGGGTATACGCTCGTATGAAAAAAGTACCAACGGAGACGCTTATCAGTATGTGGAATAGGTATATCGCCGGTGAGTTTGGAGGAATGAATGAAGCTATGGCACGACTCTACAGGATAACGAACGACAATCGTTATTTGGAAGTAGCGCAATTATTCGACAATATCAAAGTGTTTTATGGCGATGCCCAACATTCACACGGACTGGCTAAGAATGTAGATACGTTCCGTGGATTGCATGCTAACCAGCATATTCCCCAAATTATGGGAGCACTTGAAATGTATCGTGATTCTGATACTCCAGACTATTATCATATAGCCGATAATTTTTGGTATAAAACTGTAAATGACTATATGTACAGCATCGGAGGAGTTGCAGGAGCACGTAATCCTGCAAATGCGGAATGTTTTATAAGCCAGCCGGCAACAATTTATGAAAATGGTTTTTCGTCTGGTGGTCAAAATGAAACCTGTGCTACTTATAACATGCTTAAATTAACTGGAGATCTGTTCCTTTATGATCAGCGTGCTGAGTTAATGGATTATTATGAACGTGGTCTTTATAATCACATTCTTGCTTCTGTAGCAGAAGATAGTCCTGCCAATACCTACCATGTGCCTTTGAGACCGGGTTCAGTAAAACAGTTTGGTAATGCGCATATGACGGGCTTCACTTGCTGTAACGGTACGGCTATTGAGAGTAATACAAAATTTCAGAATTCAATCTATTTTAAGAGTGCTGATAATAATGCGCTTTATGTTAATCTTTATGTGCCCTCAACCTTAAAATGGACAGAAAAAAATGTGATTATAGAACAAGCAACTGATTTTCCTAATGAAGATTATACCCGATTGACTATTAACGGCAGTGGGAAATTCGATATTAATGTACGTGTACCACATTGGGCAACCAAAGGATTTTTTGTTACGATAAATGGTAAACAAGAAAAAGTGAAGGCCCAACCAGGAAGCTACCTTACTTTAAGCCGTAAATGGAAAGACGGAGATACAATTGAGTTGCGTATGCCATTTCAATTTCATTTAGAGCCCGTGATGGATCAGCAAAATATCGCCAGTTTATTTTACGGACCAATTTTACTTGCAGCCCAAGAGTCTGAACCGCGAAAAGAGTGGCGTAAAGTAACTTTTGACGTTAAGGATATTAGCAAATCGATAAAGGGAGATCCTAAGAAGTTACAATTTAGTATCGACGGAGTTGTTTTCAAGCCTTTTTATGAAACCTATGGGCGTCATTCTGTTTATCTGGATGTTACACTGAAATAGTTCTGGCATTAAAGTAATTAAAATGATCAAACCGTAACATGAAAAAATCAATTCTAACGTTTATTTTATTTTTATCAATGGTAAATACACTATTTGCAAGCGAATTCATCGATGTAATTAACACCTATCAGGCAGATAAGCTTGCTTTGAAAAACTTTTATACCAATAATGAATCAGAACACTATTATCAGCGTTTTTCAAAGTTTTACGAAGAATGGGGACAAAAAGTAAAAGTTTTAGATTTTAAAAACTTGTCGCAACAAGGTAAAGTAGATTATCTGTTATTGAAGAATCTAGTCAGCAAAGACAACTATTTTTTGCAAATTGAATATAAGGCATTTAAAGAGGTTGCATCAGTACTAGATTTTGCAACAGATATTGATGGTTTTATTACTGATAGAAGAAGGGGAAAACGTCCCGTTTCTAACGAATTAGCAAAAAACTTTAGAATTGCTGAATTAAGTATTGACAAGAAAATGGAACTCCTCAAAAAACAACCTTATAAGGATTGGTTTGCAGCTGACAAAGCTACAAAGACAGTGGTTTCTTTTGAAAAAGCATTGAAGGAAGCGTATGAGTTTTATTATAGTTATGATCCGGAATTTACTTGGTGGATGGAAAAACCATATAAAAGTTTGTCAGATAAATTAAAAGTATATGAAGAGTTCCTCAAAACAAATTACTCCAAAACAAGTATCAAAGACGATGGAAGTGGAATTATAGGCAAACCTATCGGAAGAGATGCCATATTAAAAAGTTTGGCCTTTGAATATATTCCATATTCTCCCGAAGAACTTATTGCCACAGCACAAAAGCAATTTGATTGGTGCAAAAAAGAAATGATTAAAGCATCATCTGAAATGGGTCATGGCAATAATTGGAAAGCAGCTCTCGAACACGTTAAAGAAACGTATGTTCCTGCAGGGGAACAACCACAGGCTATTAATGATCTTTACAATCAATCCGTCAAGTTTATTGAAGATAGGGATTTGATCACCTTACCTGAATTGACCAAGGAAACTTGGCAAATGATTATGATGACACCAGAACGTCAAAAAGTGAATCCTTTTTTTACGGGTGGATGGGAAATTAGTATTTCTTATCCGACGGAGGGAATGAATCAAAATGATAAATTAATGAGTATGCGAGGAAATAACCCTAATTTTTCTCGCGCTACAGTTCAACATGAATTACTGCCAGGTCACAATTTACAGTTTTTTATGAACAGCCGTAATAAGTCTTATCGTGCTGCTTTTGATACTCCTTTTTGGATGGAAGGCTGGGCTTTGTATTGGGAGATTAACCTTTGGAATAAGCAATTCCCTCAAACACCAGAGCAAAAAATGGGAATGTTGTTTTGGAGGATACACCGTTGTGCCAGAATCATATTTTCATTAAAATATCATTTAGGCGAAATGACTCCCCAACAATGTATCGATTTACTAGTGAATGAAGTGGGGCACGAGTATGCAAACGCCGAAGCCGAAGTTAGACGCTCTTTTGCAAGTGGCGATGCTCCGTTGTATCAAATGGCTTATATGACAGGAGGATTACAATTTTATGCTCTAAGAAACGAAATGCTTGCCAAAGGCTGGACCGAAAAACAATTTCACGATCGTGTTTTAAAAGAAAATATGATGCCAGTAGAAATGCTAAGAATACTGTTAGAAGAATTAGAAGTTACGGAAGATTATAAATCGACTTGGAAATTCTCAACCGATTTTAAATAATTAAAATAGTTTAGACTTTATCACGTAAAGACGTAAAAAAAAAAGAGGCTGAAAAGAGTCTATTTAGAGTGTTAAATAAAACAATAAAAAATATGAAAAAAATAAAATTATTGGCTTTGATGATTTGTTGCTCAATTGTTTCAAATAATTTACAAGCACAAGAATATTGGGACAAAATTAAAGCGAAAAAATCAACGCTTGAAATAGAAAAGGGGTTTATTAATTTGAACACAAAATTTTTTGAACTCAAATTATTGAAATCATCTCAAACAGTCGCGGCTTTGTCTCCGATTGCAGATAAGAGTTTCGATTTTACACCGGGAGATCGATTGTCTATTCGGGATAAAGATGGTCTGTATCAATTAGGAGATATTAATCTCCGAATTAAAGCAGCAGATGGAACCTGGAAAAGTTATTCTACTGCTGCTAAGCGAGCTGCTGTTACAGCCTTGAATGTTTCGGGAAATGTTTTGGCTGCAGCAAACCTTTCTAATACGTTACCTGAAGAAATTCCTTTAATTATAAAACGTTTTTATGAAGAAAAAGAAGGGAGTTTAATAATGCGTTTTGAAATCACTAATAAATCTAATTCAGCTCAGGAAATAGGAGCCTTAGGTGTTCCGATGATTTTTAATAACATTCTTGAAGGAAAAACACTAGATGAAACGCATCTTCAAAATGTATTTTTTGATCCTTATATTGGTAAAGATGCTGGATATCTTGAAGTTAAAAGACTAAGTGGTCATGGGCCAGCATTGTTATTACTTCCCGAAGCAAATATGCCTTTTGAAGCCTACCGTCCGCTATTGGACGATGAAACACCAAGAAGTATCGTTTTTGAAGGTTTTCACGAATGGATGCCATTAAGTAAAGCTTATGCTAATCAGGAATGGAAAACAGCTGAACAATGGAATTCACCAACTTCATTAGTACTGCAACCAGGGGAGGCTAAAAATTTTTCATTGAAGTTTGTATTGGTCGATGAAATTAAAAATATTCAATCTACTTTAATTCAAAACGAACGCCCTATAGCAATAGGCATTCCTGGATATGTTTTACCTCAGGATGTAGATGGACAACTTTTTTTGAAATATAAAAAAGCAGTCAAATCCTTTAAAATAGAACCAGAAGGAGCTTTGGTAGTAGCGCAAAAATCAAAAGATAAAAATGGGTATTTTCAGTATGCTGTGCATGGAAAAAAATGGGGAAGAGCTCGATTGACACTGGTATATGATGATGGATTAGAGCAAACGATCAATTATAAAGTGATAAAATCAGAAACAAATGCGGTATCTGATTTTGGGCATTTTTTGACAACAGCCCAATGGTTTGATCAAAAAAATGATCCTTTTCATAGAAATCCTTCGGTGATTTCTTATGATTATGAAACAAAAAAACAATTAAGTCAAGACAGTCGTGTCTGGATTGCAGGTTTAAGTGATGAAGGTGGAGCAGGTGGCTGGCTTGGGGCGATAATGAAACAATTGATAGACCCGAACAAAGAAGAAATAGAAAAGTTACAGCATTTTGTCGATGAAACATTATGGGGAGGTATTCAGTATAATACAGCTGATACGCTTAAGTACGGAGTTAAAAAAAGTGTTTTTTATTATGAACCAACTTTAATGCCGGAAGGAACGTACAGCAAAGATGTGAATTATAAAACTTGGGCAGCATGGGACAAAAAAGGTTCTGATGATCCGGGAAGATCCTATAATTATCCTCACGTTGCTGCTGCACATTGGACAATGTATCGTTTAGCCAGATATCATGAAGGCTTGGTTAGCAATCATACTTGGGATTGGTATTTAAAAAACGCATATAATACCAGTATTGCTATGACCACATTGGCGCCATATTATGCTCAGTTTGGACAAATGGAGGGAACTATTTTTTTATTGATTTTAAAAGATTTAAAAACGGAAGGATATACCGAAATGGCCAATAATTTGGAAGCTAAAATGAAAGCGAGAGCTGATCATTGGAGAACACTTAATTATCCTTTCGGAAGTGAAATGCCTTGGGATTCTACAGGTCAAGAAGAAGTATATATGTGGTCAGATTATTTTGGATATGCTGATAAAGCTAAGATAACTCTGGATGCCATTTTAGCGTATATGCCTACGATGCCACATTGGGCTTATAATGGAAACGCCCGTAGGTATTGGGATTTTTTATACGGTGGTAAACTATCTAGAGTAGAGCGCCAGATACATCATTATGGTTCAACATTAAATGCGATACCAGTTTTGGAACAGTTCAGAAAAACGCCTGATGATTTTCATTTACTAAAAGTAGGTTATGGCGGATTATTAGGAGGGATTTCAAATATTACAGAAGATGGTTTTGGACCTGCAGCTTTTCATTCCTATCCTGAAACCTTGAGGATTGATTATTTATCAGGGGATTATGGTTCTGGTTTCTTTGGCTATGCTGTAAATACGGCCACTTTTATTACGAATGAAAAAGAGTTGGGTTGGTTAGCTTTTGGAGGTAATTTGAAAGAAAAAGGAGATGTTGTTGAAGTAGAAATTACAACAGCGGCAAAATCTAAAATATTCATTGCACCAAAAAAAATGTGGCTGACATTAGATGCAGGAACATTCAAAAAGGTAAGCTACAATACTAAAACGGGTACAGTTAAAATTACTTTAGATAGTAAAACAGATTATACGCCTAATGCCTATTTAAGAATAAATAAGGATGAGAATTTACCTTATGAAAAAATTAGAGGCGCCTACAAAATTCCTTTGAAAAGTAAAGCTATTCAAATTAATCTATAATATGCAATGCTGAAAAAGAAACTATTTTCCAGTCTCATCATACTTGTTTTTACGGGAACTATTTTTGCCCAAAAAGATATTGATGTAAATGCTCCAGGAGCTAAAAATCCCATTTTGCCAGGTTGGTTTGCTGATCCTACCATTAAAAAGTTTGGAGGTATTTATTATATCTATGCCACTACCGATAATGAAATGTTGGCATCGGGTGCTCCAACAGTTTGGTATAGTAAAGACTTTAAAAATTGGTATAATTATACAATGGAAATCCCTTCTTTTTCAGCAAAATCGATTACTAATTTTTGGGCTCCCGATATAATAGAAGGAGACGATGGTAAATATTATTTGTATTTTGGAAACTGTGAAATGGGATGTAATATTTATGGTTATGTTTCAGATTCACCTGTTGGTCCATGGACAAAACTAAGTGAAAAGGATATTCCAGTGATTTCAAATGGATATCCTAGAGAAGGTTTTCCATCACTAGATGCACAGTTTTTCAAAGATACCGATGGTAAAGTATATGGGTATTGGGGAACTTGGGTACATTACAATGGCGGATACGCTGTTGGGGAGTTAAGTAAAAACACCATGAGTGAAATGATTAATTCAACCAATATACCATTAGAACAAACACCGGCCCCTTTTGAAGCAGCTTATATGATGAAAAAAGGTTCTAAGTATATTTTGATGTATTCCGGAGCATCTTGCCATGATGAAACATACAATGTTCGCTATTCCTATTCAGATTCGCCTTATGGACCTTTTACTCCCGGAAAAAACAATCCAATTTTGAGTACTAATGAAGATAAGACCGTACACGGTCCAGGTCATCATTCTGTTTTACAAGAGAATGATGATTATTATATCGTGTATCATAAGCACGATTATCCTATGACTAGAGGAGGTCTTGCCAGACAGGTTTGTATTGATAAAATGATTTTTGAGAACGACTCTACAATAAAAACGGTTGTTCCTTCAAGCAAAGGAATAGAAGATCTGGTAAAATCTGAAGTTCCGGAAGATATTGCTTTTAGGACAAAAACAACTGCTTCTTCATTTTATCATTTAAAGTCCACTCAGTATGATTATGAGTATAAACCTTCTTTTGCTACTGATAATAATAATGCCACGATGTGGAAAGCAGCTGATAATACAACTCCTCAGCATCTAATTGTCGATTTGGGTTCAGAAAAAAAGATAAAAAGGGTAATGACACAATTTGAATTTGCCAGTTATTATTATCAATATAAATTGGAATATTCTTTGAATGGAAACAAGTGGTACGAATATGCTGATAAATCTAAAAATCGTACAGCGGGTAGTCCAATGATTGATGACAATGATATAAGAGCTCGTTATATAAAACTAACCGTTTTAGCGACCGAAAAAGCAGGATTGTATGCAGCAGTTTGGAACATCAAAGTGTATAGTTCATTATTTGATATTCCGTTACAATTGCAAAATAAGGAATCTACCAGAATTCCTGCTGTAAAAAGCAGTAAGAAATTATTAGTTGACCTTGATGCCAGTAAAATTTTCAATTCGACCATAACTACTATAAATAATAAAGGATCTATTGGAGGGATTTTTACAAAAAGCGGTGCTGTATCTTTAGAAAAATCGGAAGGAATCAGGGCTTTTAATTTTACAAATGGAGCTTTAACATTGGATAAAGCTGTACCAAAAACCTTAGCTTGGAATGGCTCTTATACAGTAGCAACATGGGTTAAAAACCCTGAAATAGCGAATGAAGGAGAAATTGTAGCATCGTGGTGTGATAGACAGGAATTTAGTTTAGCAAACTCATATAATGCTTTGGCTTACAATCGCGGGAATTATGGTGCAGCAGTACATTTAGACGGTCATTTTGATATGAAATTTAACAAAGTTCCAGAAGCTGCGAAATGGCATTATATTGTATTAACTTTTGATGGTGTTGTGGAGAAAGTTTATGTAGATGGCATTTTAGATAATTCGCAAAACATGCTGTTGTCTTCGGCAATTGATAAAGCTAAAATTATAATTGGAGCATCAGATATTGGAGAAAATTTCTCTGGTTTTATTGCCTCATTACGTATGTATGATTATGCTCTTAATCAAGAAGATCTACTTCAACTTATGAAGCAGACAAAACCTAAGGTAGAATAAATTACGACTGATTAATTTATCAGTTTAACGTAAAAAGTAGATACAGAAATGACAATAGGTATAGGCGGTTCCAATGAAGCCATTGAATTGGAAAAAATAGAAAATAGGACTCATGATGTACAACCTATTCTGCTAGAGGAATATTTTGAGCGAATAGAAAAGGCGACGCGATTAATGAAAGCGCTTTCGGTTAAAGCATTGTATCTAAATGCTGGAACGAATTTGTATTATTTCACAGGAACGCTTTGGAATGCTTCAGAAAGAATGGTGGGTGCTTTATTATTTGAGGATGGTTCTTTAGAATATATAGTTCCAAAATTTGAAGAAGGTACTTTTAAAAAATATAGGCAAGTTCAGTCAACCATTAATTGTTGGGAAGAGCATAAGTCTCCCTATGTTTTATTCGGAAAGTTATTGAAGGATAAAAACAGTATTGGTAGCGTAATTGCCATTGATGAGTCTTCGCCTTATTTTTTAGTTGATGGAATTTCAAAAGCAAATAATGGATATGATTTTATAAATGCGCAACAGATTACGTCAGCTTGCCGAATGCAAAAATCTAAAAATGAGATAGCGATAATTCAAAAAGCAAAAGATATTACGATGGAGGTTCAACGAGCTGCGGCCAAGATATTAAGACCTGGAATTACAGTTAGCGAAGTGATGGATTTTATTCAGAAAGCTCATATTAAAGCGGGAGCAGCTTCTGGTTCCTACTTCTGTATTGTTTTATTTGCTGATGATACACAATATCCTCATGGTGTTTCAGTTCCGCAGACTTTAAAAGAAAATGAAGCCGTTATTATTGATACAGGTTGTAAATTGGAAGGGTATCTTTCTGACATTACAAGATCGTATGTATACGGAGTAGCTTCTGAAGAGTATAAAGCCATTTGGAATTTAGAGAAAAAGGTACAACTTGCTGCTTTTGAAGCCGCAAAGATTGGCTCTTCTTGCGGATCGGTCGATGATACAGCCCGAAAAACGCTGGCTGAGGCAGGATTAAGTCCAGATTATGATTTACCAGGATTACCGCACAGAGTGGGACATGGCACCGGACTTGATATTCATGAATATCCCTATTTGGTTCGAGGAAGCGAAATAAAACTACTGAAGGGTATGGTGGTTAGTAACGAACCTATGATATGTATTCCCGGGAAATTTGGAATTAGACATGAGGATCATTTTTACATGACTGAAAATGGAGCAAAATGGTTTACTACGCCGATGCATAGTGTTGACAATCCTTTTGGGTACTAATTGTTGATGGATTCTGTATTTAGGATTATTCAACTTAAAATTAAGAAGGCGGTTTTCTATTTTAAGAACGTCAATTCATCTTTAGCAAATAAAACGCATAACCATGCAGAAAAATAAAGCCCTTGTAAAGATTTTAGTTACCATCATTCACTTTGCTTTTTTTGTTGTTTCATCCCAGGAAATAAAAAAGAAAGAATTATATCTTCCTAAAAAGGTGTGGATGATACCTGAAGACAATGATTATAAAGATTCAAATAGTAACTATAATTTTGAACATATGGTCACTTCAGAAAATATTGCAATCTTTTGGCATAAAGATTATGGGAAGAATCCGATGTCTAATACCGAAGAGTCAGAGCAATTTAATCCTGACAAAATGTTGAGTGAAAGTGAAAGAATTTACGATACTTATGTAAACAAACTTAAATTGGTAGAATCCGGTAATTCACTTATTGATAAGTACAAAGTTTTGGTTTATATATTTAAAGGTGATGAAAAAACAGCTTTTGGAGGCGGCGATGAGGATAAAGTGGGGATTTTTTGGGCACCTGCGGTTCGTGTAAATAAAGAGCCTTATGGAGTTTTGGCTCATGAATTAGGGCACAGTTTTCAGTATTTAAGTCATACTGATACAGGAAAAGGGCCTAATGGTGCGATCATGGAAATGTCAGCTCAGTATATGCTTTGGCAAGTTTACTCAGGTTGGATGACTTTTGAAAATTATCATTTAGTGGATTATTTAAAAGGAACTCACTACGGATTTTTGCACCCGTACAACATGTATCATTCTCCTTACGTAATTGAATATTGGTCACAAAAACGTGGAAAAGAATTCTTTGGAAAATTGATGCGTAATAATGAAAAAGGGGAAGATGCCGTGATGACATATAAACGTTTGAATGCGCTTACGCAAGAGCAATTCAATGATGAAATGTTTGATGCCTCAAGAAGATTTATTACTTGGGATTTGCAAAGAATTGATTCTGTAGCTAATCAATATGCTAATAAGCATTATACCAAAGTAAATCAATTGAAGAATGGATGGTATGAGGTTGACACTATTAATTGCCCTCAAAATTACGGATACAATGGAATTAAACTGAACGTTCCAAAATGGGGGACCAAAATAAAATTGAATTTTAAAGGAATAGCCGGAGCAGATGGTTTTTCAAAAGTGAAAGTTGAAAAAGCAGGATGGCAGTATGGTTTTGTAGCTCAGTTAAAAAATGGAGTGCGTGTGTATGGTGAAACTTTCAAAAATAATAGTGGCAAAGCTTCTTTTAAAGTTCCTCAAAATACAGAATATTTATGGCTAGTAGTTTTGGGAGCGCCCACCGAACATTGGTCACGACCTGATAGATGGAATGAAAATCTAGATAAAACTCCTGACGAACAATGGCCTTATCAGTTTCAATTATCAGAAACGACACTAGATAATTATAAAATAGAAAATTGATAATTTAAGATTTATTAGTTTAAGAAATCATAGATATTATTATTTAAAAAATAAAAGATGAAGCAATTATTCCTGTTATTACTAACCATTGTATACTCTTCTACTCAGGCACAAGAAAGTGCAATGATTAGGATCGAAACTGAAAGTTCGGCTTTGGTTTTAAAAGTAGGTAAAAACAAAAAACTTTATCAGACGTATTTTGGAACAAAGTTGAGTAACAGTTTAGAATATGAATTGATTTCGAAAGAAAATACAAAGAAGTTTGTAGTAAATGATGGTAATCCATTAATTGATTTGCGTCATGTTGCTTACCCAACTTTTGGTACAGATAATTTATTTGAGCCCGCTATTCGAATAACGCACAATGACGGAAATCCTTCATTAGAATTAGAATATCAAAGTCATACTGCTCAAAAAATTGATGCCAATACTACAGAAATTACTATAAAATTAAAAGATCCTCAATATCCTGTTTTTGTCAATCTTCATTATAAAATATTTTATAAGGAAAATGTGATTGAGTCGTGGACAGCAATTCAGCATCAGGAAAAAAAAGCAGTGACGCTTTATAATTATGCTTCATCAGCTTTGCATTTGGATGCTGATAAATATTGGCTAACCCAATTTTACAGCGATGTTGTCGAAGAGATGAGAATGGAAGAAAGTCAGCTGACTAGAGGCAGTAAAGTGATCGATTCAAAATTAGGAGTACGAACGAATATGTTTGCATCACCAAGTTTTTTCCTTTCTTTAAATTCGAAATCGGGAGAAAATAACGGCGAAGTCATTGCGGGTTCAATAGCTTGGTCAGGAAACTTTAAGTACACTTTTGATATTGATAATAATAACGAATTAAGAATTATTTCGGGGATCAATGAATTTGCTTCAGAATACAATTTGGAGCCCGGAAAAATATTCAAAACGCCTGCTTTTATCTATACATTTTCGAATCACGGAAAAGGTCAAGCAAGTAGAAATTTACACGCTTGGGCAAGAAAATATGGTCTTAAAGATGGAGAAAAACCTCGTCTGACTTTATTGAATAATTGGGAAACCACATTTTTTGATTTTGATCAGGTTAAATTGACCAAGATGTTTGAAGATGCCAAAACATTAGGGGTGGATATGTTTTTGCTTGACGACGGTTGGTTTGGAAATAAATACCCAAGAAGTGGTTCTACATCAGGCTTGGGAGATTGGCAAGCTACTAAGACAAAACTTCCAAATGGCATTGGTTTTCTTATGGAACAAGCTAAAAAAACAAATGTAAAATTCGGTATTTGGATTGAACCAGAAATGATCAATGAAAAGACCGAATTGTATGAGAAACATCCTGATTGGGTATTAAGCTTGCCAAATCGTGAAAAGAGCATTTATCGAACACAATTGGTTCTGGATTTATGCAACCCAAAAGTACAGGATTTCGTTTTTAAGGTTGTAGATGATATTATGCAAACGGAATCGGGCGTTACCTTTTTTAAATGGGATTGCAATCGCATGATGACAAGTGCTTATTCGACCTATTTAAAGAATCAACAATCACATTTGTTTATAGAATATACAAAAGGTTTGTATAAAGTTCTGGACAAAATAAAGAGTAAATATCCAAACCTTCCCATGATGCTTTGTGCTGGTGGCGGTGGCAGGGTTGACTACGGAATGTTGAACTATTTTACCGAGTTTTGGGCAAGCGACAATACAGATCCTTTTGACCGTGTACTTATACAATGGGGATATTCTAATTTTTATCCTTCACTAGCGACTTGTAATCACGTCACTTCTATGGGAAATCAATCGATTAAATTTAAAACTGATGTAGCTATGATGGGCAAATTAGGTTTTGATATTCAAGTTGGAGGTTTACGGGAAAATGAATTAAATTTTTGTAAAGAAGCCGTTTCTAATTACAAGCGATTAAGCCCTGTGATTTGGCAGGGTGATTTATATCGATTGATTTCGCCTTATGAGGGTAGTAGGGCAGTATTGATGTATGTGAATGAAAACAAAACACAGTCGGTACTTTTTTCATATACCTTGCACCCACTAACAGACCCGAATTACAGTTTGGTAAGGTTAGAAGGACTCAACGCTTCAATAAAATATACAGTAAAAGAAATCAATTTAATGCCACAAAACAAAAACACTTTTGAAGAGTCAGGAACTGTTTTTTCTGGTGATTTCTTAATGAAAATTGGATTAAAAGTTTCGTCTTCCACACAAGAAAATAGTGTTGTCCTCGAAATTACGGCAGTTGAATAATATTATTTTTTTGATCAAAAAAAGTTTTTTTGGTAATCCATAGACTTTTGTCAGGATCTAAAAAATTAACTTTGGATCTTGCTCCTCCTAAAAAAGTAATGTGCAAATAATGCACATTGCAAATTCAGATAAGCCTGTTGATTTTTACAATCTCGATGTAGTCATATCCGTTGGTTACCGCGTAAAATAAAAACAAGGTACCCAATTCCGGCAATGGGCAGCCCAACGTTTATAAGACTATTTAGTCAAAGGCTACGCTATTAGCGAAAAACGATTAAAAGTAATGATGACTTTTAAATAAGTAATTTTTTAATTTACAAATTATTGTTTTGGCGGCGATAGTCGCCGTCATAACGCGATTATTTAAACTTTTTATAAAAACTCATAAGTCATTTCGCATCAATAAACTTTTAGGCGATAAAAAATTTAGCATAAGAATGAATTGATATTTGAGGCCACTGTTGCAAAAAATGCAACAGTTCAAAATGAAGCAGGAGAAGATGAATTATGAAATATAGACTATTATAATTTAGATCCGAAAATCTCTGTAGGCTATCGAGTAAATTCAAAACGAGGCACCCAATTTTGCCAATAGTACAACCCGACGTTTGAAAGACTATTTAGTCAAAGGCTACGATATTAGTGAAAACGATTAAAAGAAACCGAAAACAAGTTTCAGGAATTAATTATCTGTTAAACGACTAAATAACGACTAAGAAAGTAACGAAAAAGTAATTAAGAAATAAGAATAGTGTTTCCACAAGGCTTGTCCATTAGGGCAGAAAATAGGGAATATCTAACCAAAAAAGTAAACGGTATTTTTGAATTAATCATAGTGTTTATAGTGGTTTAGGAAAGTATTAGAAATGAAATAGGCTGTCCGAAAAGCAATTTTCGGACAGCCACCATTAACAAACAAACTTAACAAATTATATTAATAACCTGGATTTTGATCCGCAATTGTTAGCGCCTTATTTTTAGCAATTTCTGATGCAGGAATTGGATATAAATTATTTTTAGCAGTATATCCTTTACTTGATAACTCTGCATTAGCACTTCCCCATCTAACTAAATCCCAAAAACGCTGTCCTTCAAAAGCTAACTCCAAGAATTTTTCATTTACAATAGCGTTAAACAAATTTCCACCTGTTAAGGACGAAGACACATCAGCTAATCCAGCTCTATTTCTAATTTTGTTTAATTCTATTCTCGCTTTGTCATCTTGTCCTTCCTTATTATAAGCTTCGGCCGCAAGCAACAATACTTCAGCAAATCTAAATAATCTGAAGTTTGTACCATAATTACGAGAGGCGTTGCCGGTACTGCTTGTTTCTGAAGCACGTGCAGCATATTTTGTTCTGATACCTCCTTCATAGTCCCAAGGGCTGCCAGTTAAACTTCCGCCAAATGCATTAAGTTCCGCTTCACTCATTACCGTAGCTTTCTTACGAGTTACATCACCTGCAGCATCAAAAGCATTTAATATTTTTGCGGTAGGCAAGTTAAAGCCCCATCCATTACTCAATCCAGTACCCGTCAAATTAAAGTAACCATCACCACGAGCACCCATTAACTGTATAAATATGTTACTTTCATTACGACCAGCAAGGTTTGCATTACTCGCATCATACCCTTTTGTAGTAAGAAAGCCTACTTCGAATAAAGACTCTTTTCCAAATTCTGAATCTTTTAACCAAACTTTTGAAACGTCTGACTCTAAACCATGAGCGGGATTATCTATTACAGCTTTTAGATAAGGAATTGCAGCAAGAGTTTTTCCTTGAAAAACCAAAACTTTCCCTAGTAATGCTTGAGCAGCTCCTTTTGAAACTCTAAAATTATTTTTAACCGCGCTTTTATCTGGCAAACCAGCAATAGCTACAACTAAATCAGCTTCTATTTGAGCATAAATTTCTGCTCTTGGACTTTTTGGTTTGGCAAAAGCTTCAGCGCTAATTGTTGTGGGATTTTCTAAACGCAAAGGCACAGCACCCCACATAGTTGTTAGCTCAAAATAACACCAAGCTCTCATAAACTTTGCTTCTGCAATTGCAAAAGTCTTATTGCTCAAGCTTCCTGCTTCAACCTTTTCTATAATAGTGTTTGCAAGTGCAATTGTTCTATATTCCTTATTCCAAACACCTTCCAAAGAGGGATTAGAAATAGATATATTTGTATAATCATCAATTTCTTGTAATTGTTTTTGATCTGTTGCATTACCACCACCGGCATTAGCCTCATCACCCGGAATTACTTTAATTATAAAAGCTGAATTCCAGGCCTGAGCATTATTAAATTGCACAAGGTCATACAATCCAATTAAAGCTTCTTCCGTATTACTTTCACTATTAAAGAAAGTTGTACTCTCCAGCACACCTACCGGAGTTACCTCCGTAAAATCTGAACTACATGATACAGTTATTAAAAATATAACCATAACACTATATATTATTTTTTTCATATTTAATGTTTTATTTTATTAAAATTCAAGTGACAAACCAAATAATATTTTAGCAGCTATTGGATAAAATCCTCTATCTACCCCTATACTATTATCAGAAAAACTTCCTGCTTCAGGATCCAAACCATTGTATTTAGTAAAGGTAAAATAGTCATCTAAAGACACATAAGTTCTTAATTTATTCAATTTCAACTTATTAGAGACTTCTTTAGAGAAGTTATATCCTAATTGAATTTGTTTAATTCTCATATAAGAACCATCATTTACTACTAAATCAGTATCATATGCAGATGTTGCATATTGCGCAGCAGGATAAGATGCAATATCTCCTGCCTGTTGCCATCTACCATTAAAAAATTGAATTGGTTTATTGGTAATCGGTCTTGAAGTCTGGTGGTAAGCTTCAAAAATATCGTTCCCTTGCGTACCTTGAAATCTAATGTTTAAATCAACACCCTTATATCCCAATTGAATATTTCCTCCATAAAGAAAATCAGGGTGTGGAGAACCGATTTTTGTTTTATCGTTTGATGTAATTCCAGGTACACCATCGGTGTCTACAATATTTATTTTTCCTGTTGCAGGATCTATACCGTCAGTTTTATATCCATAGAAATACCATAATGGTAATCCTTTTTGAAAACGAGTTACACCATCATTGTTTTGTGGTGCAAGTGCACCTATTATAAAACCATTATCACCTACATAACTAATATCGGTAACTTCATTATGCAAGGTTGACAAATTAAGGTCTATGCCATAACTAAAACCACCCGCTGTTTTATCACTGTACCCCATTTCAAATTCAAACCCTTTATTTTCAACTGTTCCTGCATTAATAGAAGGAACTCCTACACCTAAAGATGGAGGCGCAATGATATTTCCATTTACAAGAAGTAAATTTTTAGTTGTTTTAACATAATAATCAACTGAAAAATTTAACCTATTATTTAATGCTCGTAAATCTAAGCCCAAATCCAATTGTTCAGAACGTTCCCATTCTAAATTAGTATTTGGTAAATTCCCTGGAGTAATACCACTTGCACCTTCGTAAACAACCGGAACTGTTAAAGCAGTTTCTGTTGCTACAGTTTGAAATATTAAACTGCTTATGTAAGTACTTAAATTGTTATCACTACCATTTTGTCCCCAACTAGCTCGTAGTTTTAGATAATCAATTTTAGAGCCTTCTGCCCAAAAATTTTCTTTAGATACTAACCATCCTGCAGAAGCTGCCGGGAAATACCCCGATTTTTTTGAAGTCGGAAAAAAACTAGAGGTATCGTTACGCAACGAGCCTTCTAATAAATATTTACCCATATAATCATATGAAATTCTTCCAAAAACTGAGCTTCCCCTTTTTTCAACAATACTACCACCAATTACATCATTATCTCGGTTTGCATAGTCAAAGTATGCAAATTGGTCCGTTTGATCATGAATTTGCGATCCGCGTAAAGAATAAAATGGACTCTTAGTTTTCTCAGATGAATACCCCAATAATCCTGTTATATTATGATTACCAAATTCTTTAGTGTAGCTCACAAAATTTTCCCATAACCATTTTGAACTTCTTGAAATCTGATTGTTTAATGTTACAGTAGGATTTTGAGCTTCTGACGATACAACCCAAATAGGGGTCCATCTATTATCAAACGTATTGGTTCTTTCATATCCGAATCTAGAGGTAAATGATAAACCTTCCGCTAAATTCAATTTAGCAAACACCGATGTTAAAATTTTATCCGTATCAATACCTCCTCTAAATGTGTAATTTGCTAATCCCACAGGGTTGACAGCCTCACCCGTTGCATAAGTTGGGTATCCGTAAACATTCCCATTACTATCTGTCATAGCTGTTCCTGCAGCTACTCCAGCTAAAGCTCTTTGTGGTAAAGTTCCTGTATAAATCACTGGCGTTAATGGATCCATAACTAAAGCTTGAGTTACAACTCCAGCTGTTGAATTATCTTCAGTAATAGGCGAAGACCCTATATTTGAATAGGTTATATTAGAACCTAATTCTAGCCAATCATTGACTTGAGTTTTAAGATTAAGTCTTCCTGTAAATCTTTTATAGTTTGAATCTTTACCAACAACACCATCTTGATCCATATATGAACTTGAAAAATAGAAAGAAGTTTTCTCGTTCGCTCCAGAGATACTTAAATCATGTCTTTGTGTAGGGGCATTTTGAAAAGTTTCATCTATCCAATTTGTATTAATGCCGTTATCAACTACCTGGGTTCTTCCTGCCTCTTGGAAATAGGTTACAAATTGAGACGCATTCATCAACTTCATATTAGACCTAACGGATTGAGTACCTAATTGAGTACTGTAGCTAACTATTGTTTCTCCAGGCTTACCTTGTTTAGTTGTAATAATGATAACTCCATTTGCTCCTTGTGTACCATAAATTGCAGAAGATGCTGCATCTTTTAAAACCTCCATGTTAGCAATGTCATTTGGAGAAATATTATCTATAGAACTTACTTTCATTCCATCAACAATATATAATGGATCTGAATTTCCATTAGACCCAGCGCCTCTAATTCTAACTTTAGAACCAGAACCTGGAGCCCCAGAAGAAGATACAACGGTAACACCTGATGTTTTACCCTGTAACACGGACTCAACACGTGCTGACGAAGAATTTTGAATATCAGCAGAACTAATACTAGAAATTGCCCCTGTTACTAAACTTTTCTTTTTAGCCCCGTAACCTACAACTACAACTTCGTCTAAAACAGCTGAATTCTCTTCCAACAATACATTAATTGGCGAATTCCCTTTGTAATTAATCTCTTGAGATTTAAAACCTATAAAAGTGAAGACTAAAACATCTCCATTCTTAGCATTGATTTTAAAAGCCCCATTAAAATCTGTTTGTGTTCCTCCAGCAGTACCTTTAACCAATACATTAACACCCGGAATAGGGCCTGTTTTATCGGATACAGTACCCGATACTGATTGAGCATAAATAATGCTTCCAAATAATAAAAATACTGGAAGTATTAGTTTTTTTAGCAGTTTGTTTTTCATAATTTTTTTTTTGGTTAGTTTTAGTACTATGAGATTTAATTTTAAAAAGATCAAGGTGAATAATAATAAAAATGCAAGGAGAGCATCTAAATAGTAGTATTTCAACAAATTAATTCCATTAAGAAAATATAAATTCCATAGTTCGACAAATGTTAAGAAAATACAAAAATTTAAATATCAATTTTAAAGCAATAACTATAATTTTTAAAGCTATTACGTATTTAACTAACCTTTAAGCGATATTTTTATAGTCGATGCAACAATTTTTATAGTCTTAAATTCCATTTTAACTATAAATATCCCTTTACAAAAGACCTTCTATGATATTTCGATCCTATAACTGATTTATTTATATATCCAATAGATCATTAGAAGACCTTTAATTAATTATTTGGATGGATGGCATTGTTTTTAAAGTTAGAGAAGGCTCAAAAGTCATCAACAAAACCATCTTTTTAACCTTAGACCCCAACAGAAAAGGATAAAAAGAAGATTTGGGGATGCGGTTCGGCAAATACGAAAGCAGCAGTTTTTGGATGGATGTCTTAACCGATTTAAAAACTTGTGTTGTTGAAGACAGAGGTGTATTTCCGAAATCCCAAACACAAATATGTGTGGTTCGTGAAATTAGAAACGCTTGGAAGGGCCGTAAGCAATTTACTGCCGATATAAAATAGCATAATGCTACAACCAAACAAGCCACGGAGCAGGCTTTAAACGATTTTACCGACAAATGAGAAAATAAATATTTTTATGTTCTCAAATCCTGGCACGATAACAGGGAGAAGCTCGCTGTATTTTTTGACTTTCCAATTGTAATCCAAAAAAACATTTATACTACAATTTAATTGAAAATCTTACTGGTAAAATCCGAAAATAAACCAAAAATAAATTGTCATTCCCCACGGATGAGGCAGTTCTAAAACCAGTATTTTTTTTGGCTTTAAGAGAAGCAACCAAAAAATAGTCCATGCAGATTCAAAATTGGGAATTGTTTTAAACCAATTTACCCTTATATTAAAAAAAAAGGCCCCGATTATAAAATCGAAGCCTAACTTTTTAACTTACAACTTTTAGTTTGCATATCCAAAGTGTCGTTTTTATTACTTATCCATTTCAACTTACACCCTTTTTGAAATAGTGTACTTGGTGCGTTTAAAAATGAGGATTCTACACTGATTTTCTAACCGACTAAACCAATCATCAAAGCTCGTTTTTTTTGATTTTAACATCTGTAGGTAATATTTCAAAATAACTCTTAAAGCATTTTGTAAAATAAGAAGGGGAAGAAAATCCAGTTTTATAACATACTTCACTTATACTTACATTGTCCATTTCCAAAATTTGTTTTGCTTTTTGAAGTCGAACATTTCTTAAAAACTCATTAGCGGTCTGGTTTGTGAGCACTTTAATTTTTCTATAAAACTGGCTTCTACTCAATTTTAATTGAGTTGCAAGTGATTCTACATTTAAATCCGGATTACTGATATTCTCTTTAATATAGTTTAACACTTTCTCAATAAATTCTTTATCTAAGGATAATGTTTTAATTCCCTCAGGCACTTCACTAATTAAACTAAAATATTTATTAAAAATTAACTGCCTGCTGGTTATTAACTGGGATAAACGCAGCCTTAATAGTCTCATATCAAAAGGCTTAACCATATAAGCATCTGCACCCACTTCAATACCTTCTATTCTATCTTCGATTTCAGTTTTGGCAGTAAGCATTAATACAGGAATATGACTTGTTCTTAAATCTCTCTTTATATTTTTACAAAAATCGAACCCATCCATTTCTGGCATCATGACATCTGTCAATATAATATCTGGAAGAAACTCATTAGCTAAATCAATTCCACTTTTTCCATTATTAGCAACTAAAACCTTGTATTCATTTTCAAGTTCTTTTTTTAAATAATCTCTAAGTTCGTAATTATCTTCTACTATTAACAATGTATATTTATGTAGATTTTCATCTATATCAATTCCCTTTTTCTTTTCTATTTGAAAACTTGTAAGTGCTTGTTCCTTTTTAACTTGAACCGCTATACTATTTAAAAGTATTTCATTATCATCAAAATGAGACTTGCCCATTGGCAATATGATTGTAAAAGTTGTTCCTTCTCCTACTTTACTGTCAACTTCAATTTCGCCTTTATGTAACCTAACAAAATCTCGAACCAATTCTAAACCAATTCCTGTACCTCCGTAATAACTTTTATTTAAATTTTCAACTTGATAAAAACGCTCAAATATTTTTTCCACTTCTCCTTTTTCAATGCCCGGACCCGTATCAGAAATAATAATCTCTACCGCTTTTACCCCCTCAGTTTTATTTACTAAAGGTAAATGGAATAACTTATCTGTTGATTGAAGGTTGATATTGATTGTCCCACCATTTGGTGTTACCTTAATAGCATTTGATAGGATATTGAAAATAATCTTTTCTAACATATCTGCATCACTCCAAATTGATAGATCTGCTACATCTGAATCTAGATCAAATTCTATTCCTTTGATAGATAATTCTTCTCTAAAATGGATTACAACATCTTTAATAAAATCCACTAAATTTAATTTCACAGCTTTAACCTTTAATTTATTTGATTCAAGTTTTTTAAAATCTAATAGCTCGTTAATCAATCTATAAAGTCTATTGGTGTTTTTATGAATAATATTAAGCTTTTCTTTTGTTCGTGTAGCAAGGTTTAAGGTATCATCTCTAATAATATCGTCAATAGAGTTCATAATTAAGGTAAGAGGTGTTCTTAATTCATGGGATATATTAGTGAAAAACTGAAACTTTTTTTCATTTAAAGCCTTTTCTTGCATTCTTTTATTTTGTTCCAGAATTATTCCTTTATTTTTATTCAACCTAATAAGCATCATCTTATTAAAATAATAGCCCCCCAAAAGCAACAAAACAACATAAGAGAACAAAGCCATATTTGACTTCCACCAAGGTGGTAAAACAGTTATTTTTAGTTCTAATACTTCTTTATTCCATTTACCATCACTATTGGCAGATTTTAATTTGAATATATAATTACCCTGTTCCAAATTTGTATAAGTGGCACTTCTTAATCTACCAACATAATTCCATGATTTTTCTAAACCTTCAAGATAATAAGCATATTGATTTTTTTCGGGTCTGGTATAGTTAATACCTGTATATTCAATAGTAAATACAGATTGGGTATTATTTAAAGTAATACTCTTCGTTTCACCAATAACACTTTTAAGGGGCGACCCTTTCTGATTAGTCGTAACCGTTTTATTAAATAATTTAAAGTCTGTTAAATATAACGATGGTAAAACATTATTAACTAAAATATTTGAAGGGTTGAAATAATCTAATCCAAAATAATTACCAAAATAAATGATTCCTTGTTCATCTCTAAAAGTAGCATTTCGGTTAAAATCATTAGAAAGGAGTCCATCATTTTTTGTAAACCTAGTAAACGTATTGGTTTTAACGTCTAATTTTGCAACCCCTGAATTTGAACTTAGCCAAATATTCCCTTTTAAATCTCCAATAATACCCACTATATTATCGGCTTCTAAACCATTTAGTTTGTTATACCATTTAAAACTATCTGTTTTACCACTGTATTTACACAAACCAGCACCTTTTGTTCCAATCCAAATTGAACCGTCTTCTCCTTCATAAAGTGACAAAATAACGTTAGTTTTTGCATAATTTTTAAATTCTTCAGACATCCTATCAGCCATTGACACAATAGAAAACGTATTCCCTGGTAACTTTTTGATCTTAAACAAACCTATATTTGCTGTCGCTACCCAAAGATTACCTTTTTTATCAACCAATATTTTAGACACATAACTCTCTAAAATACCATATTTTAAAAATGGCCCTGATCTGTAATTTATAAATTTTCCTGTATCCGGATTGAACGAATGCAGACCTTTATCCCGACTAGCAAACCAAATAGTTCCTTCTAAATCTTCCGCTATACTTATAATATTATTAGAGGTTAAACCTCCACCTGAATTCTTTACAGTGAAATTAATGAATTTTTTATCGCCATTCTTTAAAAAATATACTCCTCCGTTCCAAGTACCAGCCCATATATTTTGTTTACTGTCAATAAGTAATGCTTCTACATATTCATTGGTCAGCCCCGAAAACACCTTATTTTCTGCAGAACTAATATGAGTATAATGACTCGATTTAGGATCAAAAACATCAATACCTCCTCCATCCATAGCTATCCAAAATCTATTAAAACGATCTTTTACAATAGCAGTAACAGAGCTTATTTGTAATGAATTAGGAATGCCAGGTATACTTTCTAGATTTTCAAACTTATCATATAACTTGTCATAAACACCAATTCCTGCATTATAATACCCCATCCATATACGTTCATTACGATCCAAAAATAAAGACCAAATAGAATTACATAGAATATTTTTTCTTTCGGATTTGCTTGATAGATAATGATTTAAAATTTTCCCATTGGCATCAATATGAAATAATCCTTCATTCTCTGTACCACACATTACGGTTTTGTCGGGTAAATTAATAATTGATAAAAGTCGATTTTGTGAAATTTGAAAATGATTTATCTCAAATAGATGATCTTTACTATTATCATTGCTCTTAATTTTAAATAAGCCTGTAGACATAGTTCCAATCCAAATATTATTTTTTTCTATTAATAAACATTGAATAGGGTCATTAATGGACTTAACCCTTTCTTTATTTTTAAAAACAGAACGTTTAAGCGTATTTGTTTTAGCGTCAAACTCTTTAAGACCTCTATCAGTTCCAGCGTATACCTTTCCGTTAGAATCTACCTTAAGCGCATTTATCGTAATAGTTGAAGTTAAGTTAGATTCTTGACATGATATTTTTTCAACCTTAAAATTATTTAAATCCAGCTTGAATAATCCCAGTTCTAAAGTACCAATAAATAAGTTCCCCTTTTTATCTCCTATCAAACTCTTAACCAAAACATTTCTTTTATTTTTTTTGAATTCAGATAAAAGAATTCTTTTAAAACAATCATTCTTGTAGTCGTATAAATTTAGCCCTTCATCTGTACCAAACCATAATCTGTTCTTATTGTCAAGATAAGAACAATTGATAACATTATTACTTAACGAGGTAGGATCGTTTGGTTTGAATTTATATGTCTTGTAATCACTACCGTCAAATTTATTTAATCCAGCTCCACTGGTACCTAGCCAAATAAAACCGTAATGGTCTTGAATTATTGTAGGTACACCAATTTGGGAAATGCTTTCTTTTATATTAACAAATCTATACTTTTCAATTGGTTTTTGAGACCAAACAGCTATGGAAAACAACACTAAACAACAAACAAAAAAAAATTTTTTCATATTACAAAACCCATTTTTAAACTAAATGTTTATAAAATTAACACTTAAATTTTGTAAATCATTTAAATTATAACAACAAATTAAAATTATCACATTTAATGACAATTTTGTCTATTAACTGTAACAATAATTTAGGCTAGACAAATCAAAATTCTTCTTATTCAGAGTAACAAAATTATATGCATAAATACGCTAGTCCCCAGAAATAATGCTTGACCCGTTTTATTCTTGATCCTTATTTACTGGGGGTGAGGAAGGTAGTAAAAATGAAAAAACCCATCAAAATGTTGATGGGTCATCTCTAGTAGCGGGTAATCTTGAAAAATCTAATGAATTTCTGGAAGATTATTATAAAATTGTTTGTGTTAATGATGATCTTTAAATAAGTTAATTTTAAAATTAAAAACCCTTGCTTTGAAATTATTGTGATCTAAATATCTTATTTCACAAGTATCTATAATAATGAAATATTGATCCTGTCGGGAAAATTTTTGAACCATTTTTTAGCTGATTTGAGAAAATTAAGCAGAATGGATTATTGAATTAGGATGTTAGATTGTAAATTATATTGTATAGAATACCTTATCGATCACGAAAATTATTAATAAAATTGCGATCCATACGGAACAATTTACGAACCATTTCTTAGAGGATTTAAAGAAGCTAGCTTTATAAAGTAGATGTATATTGGAGTGCCAAAAGTTTACAGCAAATAAAATGTCGTTTTAATATTTATAAGATAATTATTATATATTTGATTAAATATAAAGCGAAATAAACCTTCGCAAATCTATCCGAATTTTGGTGTATACACGAAAGTTTGTTTCGCATATATACAAGTTACAGGAAATAGTAGGATATTGTCGTTAAAATACTCAAATAAAAAAAAATAATATAATATTTTAAAACATAAACTAATAAAAATGGAAGGAGAAGAATTAGACAAAAATCTGCATAAACTTTTGAGACATCTAGATTCAATCAAAGATACACTACCAATGACTCTTTTACTTCTTGAACCTCATAACAAAAAAGCAAATACAAAGTTTAAAGAATTTATTGAAAAAAATGTTGAAGAAATTGAGGATGAAGACGGAAACAAGTCTATTTCACTAGAATTTGAACAATCACGTATATTTGACCAATTGGCAAAAAATTCTGAAATTTCAAATTTAGCAATGAAAATTATACCTGAAAGCCTATTTGTTTCACTTATATCTCAATATGATGCTTTTTTAAATCAGTTGTTAAAAACTTTATTTAAAATTCGACCAGAATACATTAATAATTCCGAAAGAGAACTTTCGTTCTCACAATTGAATGAATTTGATTCTATTGAAACAGCAAGAGAATATGTTGTTGAAAAAGAAGTAGAAAGTGTTCTTCGTAAAAGTCATAGTGAACACTTTGATTATTTAGAGAATAAACTAACAATTCCTCTTAGAAAAGATTTACCAATATGGCAAACTTTTATTGAGATTACCGAAAGAAGAAATTTATTTGTTCACTGTGATGGAATTGTTTCTAATCAATATTTAAAGGTTTGTAAAGAAAATAAATGCGACCTTACAGGAATTGAACTAAACAAAAGATTAAAGATTTCTAGCGATTATTTGAACAATGCTTACAAATGTCTTTATGAGTTATCAACTAAACTAACTCATACAATTTGGAGAAAATTAATTAAAGAAGATTATCAATTTGCTGACGAACAACTTAATGAAATTTGCTACACTCTAATTACAAATGGTCAATATAGTCTTGCTGATATACTTTTAGATTTTGCCTGTAAACAAACGAAATTTCATAATGATTCAGCAAAAAATTATTATATAGTTAATAAATCTCTTTCAAAATATCTACAAGAAAAAACGGATATTGCAAAAGAAATAATTGAGAGTAAGGATTGGAGTGCTAGTAGTGACAATTTTAAACTTGCTCATTTAATATTGACGGAAAAATTTGATGAGGCTTATTTACTGATGAAAAAAATTGGTCAAAATGGGGAGGTAATAAAGGAACATTATAAAATTTGGCCATTATTTTATAAATTAAGAAAAGAAGATAAGTTTAAAGAAACGTTTAAAGAAATTTTTAAAGAAGATTACACAGTTCTTGAAGTACCTAAACGTCCTATTCAAGAATTAATCGGGGAAGTAATAGAAAAGAATCCTAATCTATTAGAAAAGACCATTAAAAATAAAAATGCTAAACTTGAAACTGTTGGTTCTAAAACTAAAACAAAGGTTCTTCCCAAAAAAACTGCACAAAAATCAACTTCTAAGAAATCTTCAGTTACAAAAAAGGAAACTAATCTAAATACCAAACTTACAGAAATAACAAACGAGAATCTAAATTAAAACTACTAACGTATTGGTCCCACTAAAAGCATCTTTGATTCATAAATCATCTAGTTTAAATTTGCTGATTCAAAATTTTAGACATGAATCAACAAGAACAGATGTACACATTGGCTGAGCAATGGCG